>CAZCQR010000007.1:6496-30303 GCA_964500885.1 uncultured Clavibacter sp. | reverse complement strand
CATCTTGCAACCTTGCTTCATTAAATCTAATGAAGTTCCTAAAGAGCGATGGCTCTTTTGATGCAAAGAATTTTGTAAAGTCAGTTGAATTAATCATCACAGCGATGGATATTTCAATCTGCTTCGCTGATTTCCCAACTGAAGCAATTGGCGTGACTACTCGTGCATATCGCCAGCTTGGAATTGGTTATGCAAATCTTGGTGCTCTACTAATGGCCTCAGGTCTTGCATACGATTCCGAAGGTGGCCGCGCCCTTGCAGGTTCCATCACTTCATTAATGACCGGAACTTCATATCGTCGCTCTGCGGAGATTGCGGGAATCGTCGGTCCATATGAAGGTTACGCAAGAAATGCAGCCGCACATACTCGAGTTATGAAGAAGCATCAGGCGGCATCACTCTCTGCAAAACCTGTTTCAACGCTAGATAGAGATGTTTGGACTGAAGCAAATAAGCAGTGGGATAGCTGCGTTTCAATTGGAGAGAAGAATGGCTGGCGAAATGCCCAAGCTTCAGTTCTCGCTCCTACTGGAACTATCGGTCTAATGATGGATTGCGATACAACTGGTATCGAACCTGATTTCTCACTCGTTAAATTTAAGAAGCTTGTTGGTGGCGGTTCAATGCAGATCGTTAATCAGACCGTGCCACTTGCACTTCGCAAATTGGGTTACACCGAAGAGACAATCGAAGCAATCATCGAGTACATCACCGCGAATGGTCATGTAATTGATGCGCCAGGGCTAAAGCCTGAGCATTACGATGTTTTCGATTGCGCACTTGGCGCTCGCTCAATCGCTCCGATGGGCCACGTAAGAATGATGGCGGCTTGCCAACCATTCCTCTCAGGTGCAATCTCAAAGACTGTTAACCTCCCAGAGAGTGCAACTGTTGAAGAAGTTGAAGAGGTTTATTACGAAGGCTGGAAGCTCGGTCTAAAAGCTATTGCGATCTATCGCGATAATTGCAAAGTCGGCCAACCACTTTCAGATGCCAAAGCAACTAAGAAAGAAGAGAGCGCAGAGAGCGCAGCTCCAACACCAGCAACCCGTAAGCGACTTCCAAAGTCACGTCCAGCACGAACCACTTCATTTGCAGTGGGTGGCGCTGAGGGTTACATGACAACGGGTACATATGAAGATGGCCAACTTGGCGAAATCTTCTTAAAACTTGGAAAGCAAGGTTCAACTCTTGCAGGTGTCATGGATGCCTTCTCGATCGCGGTATCTGTAGGTCTTCAATATGGAGTACCGCTAGAAACTTATGTTCAGAAGTTCACCAATTCACGATTCGAGCCAGCTGGTATGACAGATGATCCAGATGTCCGCATGGCCCAATCGATGATGGATTACATCTTCCGACGTTTGGCACTTGATTACTTGCCATATGAGACACGCTCTGCATATGGAATTTACACTTCAGCAGAACGTGCAAATGCACTCGAGACTGGTGAATATGCACAGGTTCAAGAAGTCGAAGTAAAGCCAGAGACTCCGAAAGCTGTAGCAAAACCAGTTGAAGTAAAGATTGAAGCAGCGCCTGCTCCACAGATCGGTTCATCAACCGAACTTCTGGAAAAGATTGCCGGCATCAAGTCTGATGCGCCACTCTGCGTAACTTGCGGGGTAAAGATGCGTGCATCCGGTGCTTGTTATGTCTGCGAAGGCTGCGGTTCAACATCTGGCTGCAGCTGATCAAAAAGTACTAACCAATACTCATAAGGTCTGCTTATGAGTTTGGATCGAGTACGAAGCGCACTTGATGCAGCAGTAACTGCAATTGAAGGTTCGCCACGCCCCGGCCAGATTGAAATGGCCGAGGCAGTGGCGAATGCTCTCTCTGATAGACACCATCTCTTAGTACAAGCCGGAACTGGCACCGGTAAATCATTGGCTTACCTAATACCTTCACTCGTGCACGGTCGAAAAGTTCTAGTCGCAACAGCAACATTGGCACTCCAAAGGCAACTAGTAGAGCGCGATCTACCAAGAGTTAAAGATGCAGTTGAAAAAGAGTTAAAGCGCGAGATTTCATTTGCTGTTTATAAAGGCGTTGGCAATTATCTCTGCCTGCAAAAAATGAGTCTCGGTGAGGCCAATCCAGATGGCGAAGTTTTGGTTGATATCTCCACTTTAGAAAAAGATGCACAACGACTCCGTGATTGGGCTTCGAAGCCCGGAGTATCAGGCGATCGAGATGATGCGCCAGAGGTTGATCGAAGAGTATGGCTGGCAAGTTCCACATCTGGAAGAGAATGTGTGGGCGCCGATGAATGCCAATTTGGCAGTGAATGTTTCGCAGTAAAAGCAAAAGCAAAAGCGCAAGAAGCAGATATCGTCGTTACAAATCACACCTTGTTGGCAATTGAAATCGTTGATTCTCATCCAATACTTCCTGAACGTGATGCCATCATTCTTGATGAAGCACATGAGTTTATGGATCGCACAACACAAGCTGTAACAGAGGAATTAACAGCAGGTCGTTTGAGCCGTGCGGCAAATATGTTTAAGAAGCATATGCCAGGCAAAGTCGCCGATGCCTTTGCTAAATCAGCAGAGGGTTTTTCAGATGCCCTGGCGGATTTTGGCGATGAATTTCAACGAAGCGGTGAAGAAGAACGCAGATTATCGGCACTTCCTGATCAACTCTTTGCTCCTGTTAGAAAAGTTAAGGAAGCCGCTGAGGCCGCAATCGCCGCAATAAATGCTGATAGTGAAATCATCAATCCAGATTCGATTGCAGAGCGAGCCAGAGTTAAGGGCGCTATAAATGAAGTCAAGACAACAGCACAGAAATTACTTAAGGCAGGCGATGGCTCTGTTCTCTGGTACGAGCCGAATTTTTCAACTTTATATCTTGCACCTCTGGAAGTCTCTTCGGTACTTCGGGAAAATCTTTTTTCAAAAACGCCAGTAATTGCTACAAGCGCAACGCTAACGGTTGGAAAGAGCTTCGATGCCATCGCGCGAAGTCTTGGTATTTCAACTCAAGAAGCTGGAGAAGATCCAGAAAAAGAATCAGATTCAGGTATCGATCCAACTAATGTTCAAATGCTTGATGTCGGTTCACCTTTTGATTTTGCAAGTCAAGGAATGCTCTATCTTCCTCGAAATATCCCAGAACCTGGCCGAGATGGACCTAGCGAAGAGGCGCTAACCGAGTTAGGCGAGTTAATCGATGCTGCCGGTGGCCGAACATTGGCGCTCTTCTCATCTTGGAGAGGCGTTGAGATGGCAGATCTTCACTTACGTCGAGTCTTATCCGAGTTGCCGATAAAGATAATCACGCAGCGTCGTGGGGATAGCGCTGGGGCGCTAGTTGATAAATTTGCAAGCGATCCAACATCGATACTTCTTGGAACAATGAGTTTGTGGCAAGGTGTTGATGTTCCAGGACCTGCTTGTACTTTGGTTGCAATTGATCGAATACCATTTCCAAGACCTGATGATCCAGTCACTTCAGCGCGCGCTAAAGAGATAGATGAAGCAGGAGGTTCTGGGTTTATGCAGGTTTCAATCCCCAGAGCTGCACTCTTGTTGGCTCAAGGAACAGGCAGATTAATTCGCTCTGTTGATGATCGGGGAGTAGTTGCAATTCTTGATTCAAGAATTGTTACTCGTCGTTATGGATCAATTCTTTTAAATTCTATGCCGCCCCTTTGGAGAACTAGTGATGGCCAAATTGTTCGAGAATCACTTAAACGACTAAATTCCCAATACAGCTAATTTTTCTCGTATCTCGGGCCAACTTTTTGCAAAACTTGGATGTAGCTTGGAATTCGCGACCTCTGAAACTTCAAACCAACGCAAATCAAGGGTTTCGTGATTGCGTTCAGTAATTTCACCTTCTGGTGACATAGTGGCAACGATCGTTTCGTAACTCCAAATTCCGTGATCATCGAGATGGGAGAAATGAGTTGTTACGTATTCCTTCTCAATACCAATTTCTTCCCTGCTCTCGCGAAGCGCTGCTTCAATCCCGTTCTCATGTGAATCCCTAGCTCCACCAGGAATTCCCCAGGTATCGCCGTTATGAACCCAGTGAGCGCGATGTTGCAACAAGACTAAACCGTCGCGAATAAGAAGTAGTCCGGCGGCGCCATGTAGGCCCCAGTGACGGAGTCCGCAGGCACAATCCACCCAACCATCACCATCGCGCGCAGCCACGACCCCAAGTTTTGCACAGATTGAATGCAAATGAATTATGAGATTGCATTCCAAACTACTTTCGCTTGGTGCGGAGAAAAATTGTTATTTTCCTAGCAATCCACTTTCTGTTAGCTCAACCTGCAGTAGCTAAGGAATGTGTGGGAGATACCTGTATTGGCGTATCTGCAAATGATAAAGATCATCTAGTAATAATTGTTGAAAAGGGAAAACCGGGTTCAAAAAGTAGTTCACCGGTAAAAACTCCGAAAGCAACACCTAAACCAACGCCGAAAAAGACTACCTGGATACCTTGGTTACCTAAACCTAAACCAAGTTACACGCCAAAGCCCAAACCGATACAGAGTTCTAAGCCCAAAAAAATTTCTGCGGTATCAATTGCAGATCGAGTCTCAAAGATGTTGCCAAACGGAGTTATTCTGAATCAACCAACAAGTGCAATTCTGGCAAGAGAGCCTGTCAACTTTATAACTACGATACCTAGAGAGTTTCATACCGTGATTGTTGTACTGGAGGTTCCCATCCAGATTGATTTAAAAGCCAGATACATCTGGAATTTTGGAGATGGTCAAGGTTTGGATAGCAATCTGCCTGGCGCGCCCTATCCCGTTGGAACTATAAGAAATAGTTATCAGAAGCCTGGAAATTATCGGGTCACTTTAAAAGTTAAATGGACCGGAGTATGGAGAGCAGGCGCGATTTGGGCGCCAATTGATGGCTCAATCACGCAGGAATTCAGCAAAGAGATTGAAGTTTATCCAGCGGATACAAAGATCACTCGTTAGTTATTAACAGATGTTGTAAATCTCCTAAAGATCCGAGTCAAATAAGTAAATGCTTTGCTGATGACAACAATTACAAATCCAACTGACTTACTTTCTGCCGTGCCATTTCTTATTGGATATCAACCAATAGATTCAATCGTTTTGATTGCTCTCGAGGATGAGGCAATCTCATTCGCACTCCGCATTGATTTCCCCACGGAAGTAGATGCTTCGGCAACAAACGATCTCATAAATAGATTTGGCGCAGCGAAGGAAGTTTTAATGATTTCTTACATTCCTGATAACTGTTCAGATGCCAATCGCGTTTTAGAGCCTTTGATTGAACAACTTGGTGAGGCGGAGATAACTATCAGGGAATCAATAATTGTTGTAGCTGGAAGATGGCGTTCCTTGGTTTGCGCAGATCCAAAATGTTGCCCGATTGAGGGCTCTCCGATGCCAGAGTTAGCTGAATCTAGGGTTGCTGTTGAAGAAATCTCAAAAGGAAAACTGATGCCATTTGCATCGCTGGCGGCGATGGAAGAATCACTTCGAAGTGAACCTGATCAATCAATAACAGTCGCAACTATAGGTACTGGCCCAATTGATTATTCAGTAGACCCAACTTTCGAACAACGCGAAGGCGCGAATTCCCTTCTAGATTTTCTGCAGGATTTTCGCGCAGATAGAATTTGTCGCGATAAAACGCTAGTTGGCGTAGTCCTATCAAGATTGCGTGATTTACAAGTTCGAGATTTTGCTCTAGGAATTATGAATAATGATGAATCGGATCTCTACTTTGATGCCTGGCGATGGTTGATGAAGGTGGCACCGAGTGGATACATCGCCGCTCCAGCGACACTCTTCGCAGTTGCCTGCTATGAGCGTGGCGATGGGGCGTTAGCCAATCTGGCACTGGCTAAGGCTCGTGCTGATCAACCAAATTATTCAATGGTAGAACTTCTCTCGAAAGTTTTTAGAAGCGGGCAGCCGCCTCGGCTCTTTCAGGAGTTGAGAGCTGAGTTACACCCAAAAGTTTCCCAGGCCCTCTTCTCCGGTAGCATGCCAGCGTGAACATTGGCGTTCCTAAGGAAATCAAAAATAACGAATTTCGCGTAGCTATTACTCCAGCCGGAGTTAAAGAGTTTGTAAATAACGGACATTCAGTCTTTATTGAAACTAATGCAGGTAGCGGCTCTGCCATATCTGATGCTGATTATCAGGCGGTCGGCGCCACCATCCTAAATACCGCAGATGAAATCTGGAAGAAAGCCGATTTGATCCTAAAGGTAAAGGAGCCAATTGCTGCCGAATATTCCAGAATGCGCAAAGATCAAGTTCTATTTACATATTTGCATTTAGCAGCTTCAAAAGAGTGCACTGATGCACTTGTATCAAGCGGAATTACAGCGATTGCTTATGAAACCGTAGAAGTAAATGGGACTTTGCCACTACTTGCACCAATGAGTGAAGTAGCAGGACGTATGGCGGCACAAGTTGGCGCTGCAGCGTTGCAAAGGAGTAATGGCGGTCGTGGCGTACTTCTTGGTGGCGTTCCGGGTGTTAGACCTGGAAAGGTGCTTGTGATCGGTGGCGGCACTGCAGGTCTTGCCGCAGCAACAATTGCTCACGGAATGCGCGCTGATGTAACTGTCGTAGATACAAATCAGAAACGGTTAAGCGAGATTGATCAGTTGTTCAATGGAACTGTCAAAACTCTTATGTCGAGCTCGCACGCAGTTGAGCAAGAAGCACTGAATTCTGATTTAGTAATTGGCGCAGTTTTGGTTCACGGAGCTAAAGCACCAAAGCTCATTTCAAATGAACTGGTTAAGCGGATGAAATCAGGCTCAGTCTTGGTAGATATTGCTATTGATCAAGGCGGCTGCTTTGAGGACTCTCGTCCAACTACTCACGCGGAGCCAACATTTAAGGTTCATGATTCGATTTTCTATTGCGTCGCCAACATGCCAGGCGCGGTACCTTTTACTTCAACCTACGCGCTATCAAATGCAACTTTGAAATATGCCTTAGCTCTGGCCAACTATGGATGGCAAGAAGCGTTGCGTAGAGACGCATCTCTGGCGCTCGGACTTAATGTTCACCAGGGCGTCATTTATTACGAAGCTGTTGGTCAGGCACACTCGCTGCCAAGTAAAAAGTGGACTTTTTAGCAACATTTTTCTAGAGTCAGCACAGGTCACGAGTTCCAGATTTCAGCCCCGGCTTACTGGACGGCAACCCTCCACCGCGGTGGGGTGCTCCGGGTGATGACCTGGTCGACAAAGGTCGACAAGCGCGGGCCTTTAGCGGTCCAGCGTATTTGGACTACAGAAAGGTCAGTAATGAAAAAACTTCGTTTAATTCCATTATTACTTGCAGCGCTCTTGCTTGCATCATGTTCATCAAGTGATGTTGATTCCGCAAATGGCGGAAGCACTGATTGCACACCTGATGCGCTACAAACAGTTGAAGCTGGAGTTCTTACTATCGCAACAGGCGAACCTGCTTACTATCCATGGGTAATTGATGATAAGCCAGAGTCGGGCGAAGGTTTTGAAGCAGCCGTTGCCTATGCAGTCGCTGCAGAACTTGGTTATGAACCATCTGCTGTTAAGTGGATTCGCACCACATTCGATGCAGCAATCGCACCAGGATCTAAAAACTTTGACTTTAACCTTCAGCAGTATTCGATTACTGATGAACGTAAGCAAGTTGTTGATTTCTCTTCAGCCTATTATAAATCAAATCAGGCAATCGTTTCCTTCAAAGGAAGCAAGCTTGAAGGAGTCACAACATTGCAGGGAATCAAAGATGCAGGTGCAAAACTTGGAGCTGCAGTTGCAACAACTTCGCTTGATGTAATTGAAAGTGACCTTGGCCTAAAGGCACAAGTATTTAACGATAACGCAGCAGCCGTAACTGCCCTTAAGAACAAGCAGATTGATGGCTTAGTTGTTGATCTACCTACTGCTTTCTATCTATCTGCAGTCGAAGTTCCAAATGGAATTATCGTTGGTCAGATTGATGGCAGCGATGCTGGCGATCAGGGCTTTGGCTTATTGCTTGCTAAGGACAGTCCGGTGACTTCTTGCGTATCACAGGCTGTTGATGCCATTAGAGATAACGGAACTCTTGATCAAATCACTAACCAATGGTTGGCAGATTCTGCTGGAGCGCCAGTACTTAGCTAATGAATCAAAATAATGGGCGCAGAGCTGGAGACAGTTCTGCGCCCTCTCCATATGATTTCGGCGGCGTCTGGAAACCAAGTGCGATTGAAGAATCTAGAAGATCTGCACGACAGCGAAGAAATCGTAAAAATGTTCTGATCGCAGCTTTATCTAGCTTATTGGTAATCGGAACATTAATAACAGTATTGGTTACCTCTCCAGGTTGGGTGACTTTGCGTGACACTTTCTTCAAATGGGCTTATGGCGTTGAAGTATTGCCAAAAATCATTCTTGGTTTTGGCACCAATGCGATGCTTACTTTAATCGCAGGTACAAGCGTTGCATTGATTGGTTTACTTCTTGCGCTAATTAGAACTTCACGTTCCCCGGCTTTAACGCCATTTCGATTCTTGGCAATGGTTTATGTCGATGTCTTTCGCGGAATTCCGATGCTCTTAGTGATCCTGTTAGTTGGATTCGGAATCCCAGCATTACAACTACGAGGCGTGACAAATAATGTACTAATACTTGGAACAACTGCTGTGATTATTACCTATTCAGCTTACGTCGCAGAGGTAATCAGGAGCGGAATTCTTACGGTTCATCCAAGTCAGCGGGCTGCAGCGCGCTCCTTGGGACTAAGTCATTTCCAAACTCTCCGCCATGTCGTTCTGCCACAAGCTCTCAAGCGGGTAACGCCACCTTTGCTGAATGATTTAGTCGCGCTGATTAAAGACACAGGATTGGTTTCCATATTGGGAGTCACCGACGCTATTCGCGCGGCACAGATTCAAACATCTAAATCTTTTAATTACACGCCATATGTGATGGCGGCGTTGATATTTTTAGCGGTGACAATCCCGCTCACTAGAGCTACCGATAGATTGTTACGAAATTCATTGGAGCGACAGAACGCACAAGGGCAAGCATGAGTTCTGAAGTTCTTCGTGTCGAAAAATTACGAAAATCCTTTGGCGACGAGGTTGTTTTACAAGATATAACTTTCTCAGTTCCAGAGCACACTGCCACCGTATTCATTGGTTCTTCAGGCAGCGGCAAATCAACCTTACTTCGCTGCATAAACCTCTTGGAAAGCATCGATGATGGCGACATCAAACTTGATGGCGAAGATATTTCTGCTGTTGATATAAATCCAGATGAGGTCCGAAAGAAACTAGGAATGGTTTTTCAATCATTTAATCTCTTTCCACATATGACCGTTATTGAGAATATTGTGCTTGCGCCAATAAAGGTTCAAGGAATTGCCAAGGATGCTGCGATAGAGGATGCTTTCAGATTACTTGATCGCTTCGGACTTCGCGACAAGGCAGATCAATACCCAGATCGACTCAGCGGAGGTCAACAACAACGCGTCGCAATCATTCGTTCATTAGCGCGCCACCCAAGATTGCTCCTACTTGATGAGGTAACCAGCGCTCTTGATCCAGTATTGGTTAACGAGGTATTGAGCACTGTACGTGATTTAAAGAGCGAAGGAATGACCATGGTCCTTGCGACCCATGAGATGGGTTTTGCTAAACAGGTGGCCGATGAAGTCTGCTATCTCCACGGTGGAAAAATCTTGGAGTGGGGAAGGGCTGATGAGATTCTGGAAGCGCCAAAGCTCCCAGAGACAAGGGATTTCATAAAACGCGTCCACGAAGCTGGCCGCCTCTAGGGTTTCGCGCTTAAAAAGGTGCATTCCGACCTGTGGACAATTTATAATATAGCCATAGCCATCTGACCTGATGGCAGTTCGCTAGCGAATCGCTAGCAGAAAAGCAAAGGATTATTTGTGCCTGTATCTCGTGCGCCCAAAAAAGCCGGTAAGAGCTCGGCTGCAAAGAAGAGCGCTCCGAAAAGTACAAAGAAAAGCACAAGCAAATCTACAAAAGATAAGAAGAAGAGTGCCGGTCCAAGACTCTTCCCAACTAAAGCTGAGTTAGAAGCTATGAAAGCGGCCCGTGAAGCTGCTCCGGTTACAAAATCAAAATCTGGACCAAGATTATTCCCGTCTAAGGCAGAGCTTGAGGCGATGCGAAATGCAACGACTAAAGCTGCCCCAGCAACTACTTCTGTTATTGATAAAAGTTCTCCGAAGAAGGTAAAGATTGATGGTGAAGAAGTAGAACTCGAAGAAGTCGAATTAGAAGATCTTGAGAAATTAGTATCTGAAACACCAGAAGAAGGTGGCGATTCACAATCTGATGTTCGCGTCGTCAATTTAACGGAGGAAGCGAAACAAGAAGAGGGTGAATTTACCCTCAAGGATTCAGAGGAAGATGATGCTCCGGCACAAACAGTTCTAACTGCAGGTGCAACTGCCGATCCGGTTAAGGATTACCTAAAACAGATCGGTCGAGTTGCGCTACTTAATGCAGAGCTAGAAGTAGAACTAGCGATGCGAATTGAAGCTGGTTTATTTGCAGAAGAGCGATTGAACTCAGGTGAAAAATTAGAACGTTCATTAAAGCGCGATCTTGAACATATTGCCCACGATGGTCGCAGGGCAAAGAATCACCTATTGGAAGCTAACCTTCGTCTCGTAGTTTCTCTTGCAAAGAGATATACAGGTCGCGGCATGCTCTTCCTAGATCTAATTCAAGAAGGAAACTTGGGTCTAATCAGAGCCGTAGAAAAGTTTGATTACACAAAGGGTTACAAGTTCTCGACATATGCAACTTGGTGGATTCGTCAGGCTATTACTCGAGCGATGGCAGATCAGGCTCGAACCATCCGTATTCCGGTACACATGGTTGAAGTCATTAATAAATTGGCCCGTGTCCAGCGACAGATGTTGCAAGATTTAGGACGCGAACCGACTCCAGAAGAACTCGCTAAAGAGTTGGATATGACACCTGAAAAGGTTGTGGAAGTTCAGAAGTATGGACGCGAACCAATCTCACTCCATACCCCGCTTGGCGAAGAAGGCGATTCTGAATTTGGAGATTTGATCGAGGACTCTGAAGCAATCGTTCCCGCAGATGCCGTTTCCTTTACATTGCTACAAGAGCAATTGCACTCAGTTCTAGATACTCTCTCAGAACGTGAAGCTGGTGTTGTCGCGATGAGATTTGGTTTAACTGATGGACAGCCAAAGACCCTTGATGAAATTGGAAAGGTTTATGGCGTGACTCGTGAACGTATCCGCCAAATCGAGTCTAAGACAATGTCCAAATTGAGACACCCTTCTCGTTCTCAAGTCCTCCGCGATTACCTAGATTAAGGATCACCATGGAAGAAAGAGCAAAGATTTTTATCAAACCAAATGGCTCAATCCGCGTTACCGGAAAAGTCGATTTCGTGGATAGTGAAGGAAAAGTATTGGAGACAAAAGAGAATTTCTCTCTCTGTCGATGTGGCCACTCAAAAGAGAAACCGTTCTGCGACGGATCTCATCGAGATGCTGGCTTCCAAGGCTAACTCCTCACTTTGGGCAGATGCTGCTCGCCAGTTAGGAACTAAAGAGCTAACTAGCAATAAAGAATTTGATATCGCCATAATTGGTGGCGGTTTCTCAGGTCTTTGGACCGCTTTTCATTTGAATCAACTAGATAAGAATCTGAAGATTGCCGTCTTTGAAGCGCGCGAGATTGGATACGGGGCAAGTGGAAGAAATGGTGGCTGGGCATCGAGTGAATACCCGGTAACGAAAAAGTCGCTCATAAAGCGACATGGTGAAGCATTAACAAATCAATTATTTACAGCTCTAGATCAATCAATTAATGAGATAGGTACTTTTGCAGGAAGAAATGCACCTGCCGCAGGATTTACAAAATCTGGAAGTCTCTATTTTTCTCGGAACCAAGGTCAACTTGATCGTCTAAGAGCCAAGAGTTCCGATAGCGATTGGCTCACTAAGAAGCAATTAAGAGATTTAATCAATGTTGACGGTGTTCTTGGCGGTGTTTTTGATGAGAATTGTGCAACGGTTCATCCATACGAGCTACTACAAGGTCTTGCCGAATACTTAATAAAGCGAAAAGTTTCAATTTATACCCGCTCTTTTGCAACACGGATTCCTGGTGGATTACTTGTTAATAGTTTTAAAATTTCAGCTTCACGGGTAATTCAGGCAACTGAAGTCTATGGTGAAGCCAATAGAGAGTTCATCCCTCTTTACTCATTAATGGTGGCTACCGAACCGCTATCCAAGAAAATCTGGCAAAAAATCGGAAATGAAGAGCGCTTTACCTTTGCAGAAAATACACATGTAATTAATTATGCTCAACGAACGGTTGATGACCGGTTAGCTATTGGCGGTCGAGGAGCTAGCACGCCTTATTTATCGAGATTAAAGGTTTCAAAAGAATCTACAGAAAGTATTCACAATCGATTACGAAATCTAGCTAGATCGTGGTTTCCAGTTCTAAGAGATATCAGATTCACTCACTCTTGGGGCGGTGCGGTAGCAATAACAAGAAATTGGGAGCCTTATTTGCAATTTGATCGCAAGAGTGGTTTCGGCAGATTAGGCGGATACGCCGGTGATGGTGTAACCATGAGTCATTTAGCGGGCAAGATCATGGCCGCTGAAATTCTTGATAAGCAATTGCCAGCACGAAACTTACATTTTGTTAATCAGCCAATTAGGAAGTGGGAACCTGAACCGCTCCGTTATCTTGCAGTAAACAGTCTCGTGCAGTTGAGTAACTTGGCTGACTTTGAAGAAGCTAAAACTGGAAAACCGAGCTTGCTAAATCGAGTTATCGAGCCGCTGATTCTTCGTTGATTCGATCAGTCTCATCTTGAATTCGAAGAGCTTTCGAAGCGAGACCTTCTTGATACTTCTTTGCATGGTGACCGCAAAATAGAAGTTCGAAACCATTTGGCATGACAGCGCGCACATATGCCTGGGCGCCACAACGATCACAACGGTCTAAAGCGTTGAGCGGAGCGGAGTCGAGCACGATGTTCTCTGTCATCTTCCTGCCTTTCGTTGGTAGGGGAACATCAAACCATCTTCTCTTTATTCCCCGCTCTCCAAATTAATGGTTTTTCATAAATTCTCTGTTATTTCACGGGATTATTGACAAATTTTCACTACTTTCGGCGCGGAAACCCCTTGCAAGTGAGAACGGCAGATACCCTTCGCCGTCGTGGCAGAAAAAGATTCGCGTTCAGTCGAAACCTCGTATACCGCTAAAGATTTATCGGTCCTTGAAGGTTTGGATGCGGTTCGCAAGCGCCCAGGCATGTACATCGGATCAACCGATGGCCGTGGGCTAATGCATTGCCTTTGGGAAATAATTGATAACTCGGTGGATGAAGCTCTTGCCGGACATTGTAAGAAAATTGAAATTAATTTAGAAAAAGATGGATCAATCGAAGTTCATGATGATGGCCGTGGCATTCCTATCGATAAGGAGCCCAAGACTGGTTTAACAGGCGTCGAAGTTGTTATGACAAAACTTCACGCAGGCGGAAAATTTGGTGGGGGATCATACGCTGCAACTGGTGGTCTGCATGGCGTTGGTGCATCGGTTGTAAATGCCTTGGCCTCAAGGTTAGATGTCGAAGTAGATCGCGACGGAAAAATTTATTGGATGAGCTTTAAGCGGGGAGTTGCAGGAATTTTCGATGGCGATGGGCCAAATGCAACCTTTGAACCAAAGTCAGGTTTAAGAGTAATTGGAAAAGTTTCTGCAAAAATAACTGGAACTCGCATCAAGTGGTGGGCAGATAAGCAGATCTTTATAAAAGATTCTCAATACGACATCGAAGAGATTTATACACGTGCGCGACAGACTTCATACCTAGTTCCCGGTTTGACTTTGATTGTTAATGATAAGCGCACTAAAGAAAAGACGAGCGAGACCTTTATACATAAAGGTGGAATCTCCGAATACTGTAACTTTATTCAGCCAGATCAATCTGTCGGCGATGTAATCAGATTAACGGGCAGTGGTCACTACCAAGAAACCGTTCCAGTTTTGGATGACAAGGGCCATCTAGAGCCTCGTGAAGTTGAACGGGATATGGATGTAGATATTGCCGTCAAATGGGGTAACGGATATGAGAACACAATCCGCTCCTTCGTGAATATCATCGCCACCCCTAAAGGCGGTACCCATGTCCAAGGTTTCGAGCGCGCATTGACTAAGAGCTTTAATGAATTCCTCCGCTCAACTGGCACCTTGAAAAAGAATGAACCTGATGTGATCAAAGATGACATTCTTGAAGGTTTAACCGCTGTGGTAACTGTGCGAATGCAGGAACCGCAATTTGAAGGACAAACCAAAGAAGTCTTGGGAACGCCAGCAGTTGCCAAAATTGTTCAACAGGTTGTCAGTGATGAACTGAAGCGATTTTTTACATCTTCAAAACGAATAGATAAGGCAAATGGTCGCTTGGTTCTGGAAAAAGTTGCTAATGCAGCCCGAACCAGAATTTCAACTAGAGCCCATAAAGAACTTCAACGAAGGAAGAACGCACTTGAGAGCTCTTCACTTCCTGCCAAGCTCTCTGATTGCCGCTCTGAGGATGTTTCAAGAACGGAACTGTTTGTTGTTGAAGGTGAATCAGCACTCGGAACAACAAAAGCGGCCCGCAACTCCGAATTCCAGGCGATACTTCCGCTGCGCGGAAAAATTTTAAATGTACAGAAAGCCTCTCTCTCCCAAATGCTCGATAATGCCGAGTGTGCTGCCATTATTCAAGTAATTGGCGCAGGTTCAGGTAAATCATTCACTCTCGATGATGTCAGATACGGTCGCATAATTCTGATGTCAGATGCCGATGTTGATGGCGCGCACATCAGATGTTTGTTACTTACCTTGATATACCGCTACATGCAACCATTAATTGAAGATGGTCGAGTCTTTGCAGCAATTCCGCCATTGCATCGCATCGAAGTTCTTGGTTCAGGTGGCAAAAAGGGCGAAGTTCATTACACATACTCCGACGACGAAATGAAGAAATTACTTGCAGATTTAAAGAAGCAGGGAAAGAAGTGGCGCGAACCAATCCAGCGCTATAAAGGTTTAGGCGAGATGGATGCAGACCAATTACGCGAGACAACCATGGATCCGGCTCATCGAACCTTGCGAAGAATTACCATCAAGGATGGCGCTGAAGCCGAAAAGTTATTTGAGTTGTTAATGGGTAATGAAGTCGCGCCACGAAAGGACTTTATTTCCGCAGCAGATGTTGACCGTGAACGGATTGATGCTTAAGCGATAATTGTGCGACGTGGCGTTGCGTATTTGCTGGCAACTTCACGTAATTCTTCGGCAACTTTCTTGCGAAGCGCTTCATCACTTTTTAGTAGAGCTGTCAAAGCCGAGATCTCTGATTTCAAAGATTTCTGTTCGGCATCTAATTCAATTTTAGAAATCTTAGTTAAGCGACGTAGCGGCATATCAAGGATATGCGTTGCCTGCTCATCAGTTAATTTGAAGGCTTTAATCAGGGCAGATTTAGCTTCTGCAGCATCCTGACTTCCACGAACAATCTTGACTACTTTATCAATATCTAAAATTGCCTTGAGTAGGCCGTCAACTAGGTTCAGTCTTGCAGATGCTTTCTCTTTGCGGAATTTGGACCTTCGAGTTACAACCTCAATTCTGTGAGCAATAAATACTTCGAGTAATTCTTTTATTCCCAGGGTTCGTGGTTTTCCATCAACTAGTGCGACTGCATTTATCGAGAATGCATCTTCAAGAGGTGAGAGCTTGTAGAGATTTTCCAGGACCTTCTCTGGCTCAAAGCCATTCTTTACCTCGACAACAACCTTGGTTCCATTTTGGCCATCAGTTAAGTCGATGATGTCTGAGATGCCTTGAATCTTCTTACTCTTAACCAGATCGCTAATTCGCTCAACAATCTTCTCAGGCCCAATATTGAATGGTAATTCGGTGATCGTGATGCCTTGTTTACGTGCCGAAACTTTTCCTATTTCAGATTTTGCTCTTACTTTAAAGGCGCCCTTACCTGTCTGGTAGGCATCGAGTACGCCTTCCTTTCCTATTAACGTGCCACCGGTTGGAAAGTCAGGACCCGGAACAATCTTCATAAGCTGTTTAACTGTTGCATTTGGGTTTTCAATTAAGTGAATAGCGGCGGTAACGACTTCACCTAAATTATGTGGGGCCATATTTGTAGCCATACCTACCGCAATTCCAGTTGCTCCATTTACCAATAGGTTTGGGAAAGCTGCTGGAAGCACAAGTGGTTCCAAAATCTGTCCGTCATAATTTGCACCGAAATCAACAGTATCTTCATCGACTTCTTCAACCATCATTAACGATGCGCTTGCCAATCTAGCTTCGGTATATCGCATAGCAGCAGGACCAGCATCAAGTGAGCCAAAATTTCCATGGCCATCAATTAATGGCAGTCTCATAGAAAATGATTGCGCCATTCTTACGAGAGCGTCGTAAATTGCTGTATCACCGTGGGGGTGTAGCTTTCCCATCACTTCGCCAACTACTCGAGCACTCTTAACATGTCCACGATCAGGTTTTAATCCCATCTCTGACATCTGATGAAGTATCCGACGCTGTACTGGCTTTAGACCATCGCGAGCATCGGGCAGTGCGCGTGAATAAATTACCGAATAGGCATATTCAAGGAATGAATCAGAGAGTTCGCTAGAAACATCAACATCAACAATCTTTCCCGGAAACTCTCCAGCCTTTGGTGAATTCTTATTCTCGCGCTTAGCCACGGCGCGATTCTGCCAATCACTTGCTACAAAACTAGGTAATGACCCTCGGTCGGGCACCGATATTTGATACACATTGAGCGGCAAGCGATAAAGCGCTATCCAGTGCGGTAGATAAATCTTCAGAATTGAGCCATTCTGCAATAAATCCAGCTGCAAATGCATCGCCGGCTCCAGTTGTATCAATAACTTCTGTGGAAAGTGCCGGTTTACTGATTTCCAAACCGCCACGGGTTATTGCAGATGCCCCTAAAGGACCTTTCTTAATGACGACGATTGAAGCAATTCCCTTTAATTTCTCTAGGGATAAGTATGTGGCTTCATCTTCATTTACAAAAATAACATCAACATTCCCTATTAACTCAAGTGCTTTCTCGCTTCCGAGAAGATTCATAATTCCCACAGATGCAGGATCGAAAAAAATCTTGGCATTTGAACTGCGTAAATCAACCATCAACTTCCTAATAAATGGAGTGGATGCTGGATTGAATAGGGCGTAGCCTGAAAGATAGTATCCAGAAAAGTCCTTTTCGGCAGGTAGCACTGATTCATCTAAACCAGAGTTGGCACCAGAATCGGGAAACATCGTGCGATTGCCCTCTACATCAACTAGGGCTACAACAATCCCTGAGTTTGCGCCGCGAACTTTTGTTATATGACAGGTAACGCCTTGATTTTCTAAATCACTTATTAGTTTTTCACCTGCAATATCGTCACCAACTCGACCGGCAAAATGTGAATCTATATTCGCCGTGGATAACCAGGCAGCGGTATTTGCCGCCGCTCCGCCGCTCTGAATCGTAATTTGGGAGGGTGAATCACTATTAAAGTTAATCGCATCGCCATGTAGCACGACGATATCGAGCATGGCATCGCCGATGCTAAGAATTGATTTTTTAGACATTTGCGAGAGCAATTTGAGCTGCCAAGCTTGCGTTGGCGCGAATTATTTCCTCGTTAACCCGTAGCGATTCGCCATTGCTATTGGAATGAAAATACTCGAGTAGAAACGGAGTTACTTCTTTACCGGAAACATGATTGTCTTGTGCAGCCTGTAATCCCTCTAACAGGAGCTTGTCATGTAATTCTCTTGCCATAGGGTTTTCAGTCGGACTCGCTACGACCATTCCTTTTTTGGTAAGACCAGTTGATTTTCGCGCCTGCCATATCTCGGCAATTTCCTTTGGCGTATCTACAGAATGCTCCAGAGTTAGCCCACTATCTGCCAAGTAGAAGCCGGGAAAATTTTGGGTTTTATATCCAAGCAAGGGGACAGATAGCGTCTCTAATCTTTCTAGAGTGGCTGGAATATCAAGAATTGATTTAACACCTGCACAAACGACAAGTACTGGAATGGTGGCTAATGAGAGTAAATCTGCTGATTCATCCAATGTTTCTCCGCGATGCACCCCACCTAATCCACCCGTTGCAAAGATTTCAATGCCGGCAAGATGAGCAATTTGTGATGTGGCAGCAACCGTCGTTGCCGCCGTTAGTTTTTTCGATTTAATGATTGGAAGATCTCGAATAGAAGCTTTTACTACATCAGATTCATTGGCAATACGATCTAATTCAAATTCCTCGAGACCAACGTGAATATTGCCATCGATAATTGCAATTGTTGCTGGAGTGGCGCCATTCTTACGAACTAGATTTTCTACATCTCTTGCAACCTGAAGATTACGAGGTCTAGGCAATCCATGAGCGATGATTGTCGATTCCAGAGCAACTATTGGGGAATTATTCTCCTTAGCCAGAAGAACTTCACGTGAAAATGTAATCATCAGAGGCTAGGTTACTGGAAAGATAGTTCTGTGAATAACTCTCTGGCCGAGCTTTCTCAGTCGATATTTTCCACCCTCGGACTTTCTGGAGTTAGCAATTATTTCTCATTGAGTGAGAATCCAGCCTCGAGAGAGTGTTTAGTCCTAGTCGATGGCTTGGGTAAGAATGCAATTGACGAATATGGATTGAATAGAAATTTTGTTAAAGAACTTGAATATGTGAGAACTTTAAATGCAACATTCCCTTCTACAACCGCTTCTAGTCTTACATCTTTGGCTACCGGACTATCTGTTGGAGAGCATGGCATGGTCGGTTACACGATGAGAGTTCCCAATAGTGGTTATCCAGAACGTGTTCTAAATGCGCTCAAATGGGATGAGCGAATCGATCCCCGTTTCTGGCAGCCTAGAGAAACTCTCTTTGAAAGAGCGAGAAAGTCACAGATCAATGTCTCCCATATTGCTGCAGCAAGATATGCGGCAACTGGATTTACCGAAGCTGCGTTACGCGGCGCTGACTACAAATCTGCAAACACAATTTCAGAGCAGATTTTAAATACCAAGAATGCACTTGAAAAAGAAAATAGTTTTGCCTATGTCTACTTGAACGATGTTGACGAAGCCTCTCATTCAAAAGGTTTTGGCTCAGATAAATTTACGGCGGCGCTGGGAAAGGTTGATGAACTTATCACCGGACTTATAAGGGAACTTCCTACGGGAACTCGAATTTGGCTCACCTCCGATCACGGAATGATTAATCGAGAGGATTACCAAGTTGTATCAGGAAAACTACTTGAAGATGTCCGATTAATGGCAGGCGAGCCTCGAGTTCGGTACCTCTACATTGAACCCGAGAATATTGATCGAGTTAAAGAAAAGTGGCAGAGCGAACTAGGTGAAAAGGTAATCATTAAGAGAAGAGATGAAGCAATTTCTGAGGGATTATTTGGCGCCAATACAACTGAGGTTGCGCGAGAAAGAATCGGAGATCTAATAGTGATCGCTACTGGAAACTTTATTCTTGTTGAGAAGGAGCGCGAAGCGCTACAAATTGCGATGGTAGGGCATCACGGCGGATTAACTGATGCTGAAGTTCAGATTCCACTTCTAACAGCTATTTGCTAATCCTCTGATTCATCTTTCTTCTTACTTCTTCCAAACATAATGTCATCCCAAGACGGAATAGATATTCGCTTGGTGACGCCATCCTTCTTCGCATCATTTGGAATCTCTGTTTCTTGAATGGACTTACTATCGGTGGACAGATCATCAGTTCGAACTGCAACCAATCTAGGCGGAGTCGGAGTCTCGCCATCTACAGGAAATAAAACTCCGTGATCGGACATGCGATCTGGCTTGGGTTGTTGTTTAGAAGTCTCCTCGCCATTAATCCAGCGCGCTCCATCATCGGTAGCAAGCAAGACTCGTTTATTGGCATCAAAATTCCAAGTTGCGTTATGTGTTCCATCATTTCCAGGATAAGAAAGAATTAAATGCCAAGTGCCATTTTCGAGTCGCCACGTATTCCATGAAACTTGATTCATGTTTACGCCGCGAGGTGAAAGCTTATGAACCACTAAATCATGTAACGAAGCAGATGACCCTTTAGGAGAAGATTTTTCTGCCTGTTCGATAATCCAGGCTCGTTCTTGCATTATTGGGCTGGAATATCGCTCAATTTTTTCCACACTTAAACCAGAAATTCTAGAAACTTCGGCATAGCTTTCACCGGCACGTAATCTGGCTTGAATCTCCTTGATTGAAAATTTTGGAGCATCTTCGACAACGGCATTTAGTCGTCGCTCATTAACTGAATTCTTAAGTGAATCGGAGATGCGAACTCGAAAGGGATTACCTAAATCATCAACCATTTCGATGTAGTCGCCATCTGCGGATTTACCCACAAATCTCAGATCAGACATGGGGTTAGGTTGCCACAGAGTCAGCTACTTTCTCGGGAACTTGGCAGGAGATTTATGCCAACTTGTTTCGCCAGATGGCCAAATATGGCAGTAATGAAATAAGAGCAAGAGCCATACAGGCAAAAGGAACTATAAATGCTACAGAAATCCCGTAATTGTCAATGATGTATCCAGTGATTGCAGGCGGAATAGCGCCACCTAAGTTCAGCGCTGAAATGGCCCAAGCCAATACTTCCGTTTTTCGTTTTTCATTTACTGATCTCTCAGCCGCGGCAAAACCAGCTGTTAGGAAGGGTGCAATTGCTAATCCATTTAAGAAGAGCGAAATCCCTAATAGCAAAAAGTTTCCGGGAAGTAGTACCGCTGAGAGGTAAATCGGAATTGTCAGCAGGCAGAGCGCAAGCAGAGATTCAATAAAGCGGCGCGCTTCATTTCTTCGCCATTTTATGGAACCAATTGCGATTGCAGATACACCACTGCCAAGTGACCAGATTGCAACTAAGAATCCGCTAAATTCCCGAGAGCCAAACTCATCTGTGTAGCCAACAATAACTAATCCGGCTGATGTAAAGAATGAACCGCATAGCATTAGAGGAAGGAAGAGAGCTCTTATGAACGGAAGTCGAATAAGTAGCGAGTGATCTGCATCAGGATCTCTTGGATGTGGAGATGGTTCACTGCTCTTCTGTCTAACAAAGAAGAATGCACCAAGAGATACAAAAACCATTGCCGTATAGATTGCATATTCAGGTGCAAATGCAGCAGCCAACAAGGTTGCAATTACCGGCCCTGATGTGAAAATTACTTCATCAACAAATGCTTCAAAGGAATAAGCAGTATCGGTCAGAGTTCGATCGTCACCAATCGCATGTATCCAGCGTCGTCGCACCATCTGTCCTGAACCAATAACAAATGCTTCAAAGAGTAGAGCAGCTGAAAACCAGAGCGGAGTCGGATAATCATTCTTTAGGAGAAATACAAATGCACCCATAAAAAATATATGAAGTGGAGCAGTAATTTTCAATATCCGCGATTGTCCAAACTGATCCGCCGCTCTAGACCAGAGCGGAGCTGCAATCGATATGACTACCGATGCTGCCATGGAGAGAGCTCCTGCTATCGCATATGAATCCGTCTCAGCCACAACAAAGAGAACCATCGCCAGATAAAGCATCGAAATAGGTAGCCGCAAAATAAAAGCAGCAAGTGAGAATTTCCAGCCATTTGGAATTGCAAAGAGCCGACGATAGGGAGCGAGCATCCGCAGCAGTCTACTTGTGATTAGATTCCTGCATGACATCTAGTGCTGAATTGCTAGAGATAGCTATCCAGATTGCAAATTCCGCCGGGAAACTTTTGCTCGATCGTCCATCGAATTTCCAATTGCAAGAGAAAAGTGGTGCGCTTGATTTTGCGACGCAAAAGGATCATGAGAGTGAAGCTCTCATTGTAAGTAGCATAAGAACATTGCGACCTGGCGATGGAATTATTGGAGAAGAGGGATCAAATCAAACAAGTACAACAGGCTACACATGGATAATTGATCCAATTGATGGCACGGTGAATTATTTATATGGATTGCCTGGCTGGTGTATCAGTATTGCCGTTCAAGATGAATTTGGCACAATAGTTGGCGTAGTCCACGCGCCCTCAATAAATCAAACTTGGAGTGCGAGACGTGGTGCAGGTGCATTCTGCAATGGAAAAGAAATTCGCTGCAATGAACCTGTTCAACTTAGTCGGGCATTAGTGGGAACAGGTTTTGCATACGATATTTCAGCTAGAACTAGCCAAGGCAAGTTCTTCAATAATCTAATCTCCAAGATTCGAGATGTACGAAGAATGGGCGCATGCGCAGCAGATATTTGTCAGGTAGCGAGTGGTTCACTAGATGCGCATTTCGAAGCAGGCGTGAATCTTTGGGACTTTGCAGCCGCGTCACTAATTGCAACAGAGTCTGGTGCCAAGTTTCTTGCAGTTTCTGGAGTGCCCGATGGCGAGAAGCATTTCGTCTTGGTTGCAGGGCCAAGCCTCTATGAGGAGCTCGGTGGCGAAATAATCGCCCAAGGTGGCCAGATAAGCGCGATTTAGCGCTTCACCTATCCCTATGGCAAGATACGGCGGCTAGCCGATTCCAGACTAGATAAGCCGATAAGGATTGAATCATGAACGTTTTAGACGCAGTTGATGCGGCATCGCTCCGCAAGGACATCCCAAATTTCCGTCCTGGCGATGAACTAAAGGTGCACGTTCGAGTTATCGAAGGAAACAAGAGTCGTGTTCAGATTTTCCAAGGTTTGGTAATCGCCCGACGAGGCTCTGGAATTCGCGAAACTTTTACTGTTCGAAAAATTTCTTATGGCGTTGGCGTCGAGCGCGTTTTTCCAGTTCATGCGCCGGTAATCGAGAAGATTGAATTAGTACGTAAAGGCGAAGTACGTCGCTCCAAGCTTTATTACCTACGTGATCTTCGCGGTAAGGCTGCCAAGATTCGTGAACGTCGTGGCGGAGAAGATTTAGAGACTATCTATGCAGAAGCTCCAGCGGCTGTAGAAAAAGTTGAGAGCGTCGTAGAAGCGCCCGTAGTCGAAACTCCCACTGAAGTAGTTGAGACTCCGGCAGAGACAGAAGCTCAAGAGAAGACTCAAGCTTAAGTAATGTCTTCTCGCAAAGGTTCCACCCTTCGCGAATTACCGATACTGGTTGTATCAGCGCTAATTCTGTCAATCGTTGTTAAGACTTTCTTAATTCAATTCTTCTACATTCCTTCAGGTTCCATGGAGAACACCCTCCTGGTAAATGATCGCGTCGGCGTTAATAAATTAGGTGCGCTCTTTAGCGAGATCAAACGCGGCGAAGTCGTAGTCTTTAGAGACCCCGCTGAATGGTTATCTGAGCCATATGATGACAACACCGGCCTAGCTAAACTAGTAAAAGATTCTCTTGTTTTTGTTGGTGTTCTGCCGGATCCTGCTAAACAATACTTAATTAAAAGAGTAATTGGAGTCGGGGGAGATCGCGTAGTTTGTTGCGCAAAAGATGGCAAACTTGAAGTAAATGGCGTGGCAATTGATGAGCCATATATTTATCCTGGCGACGTTCCATCAGATACTGAGTTCGATGTAACAGTTCCAAAAGGATTTATCTGGGTTATGGGTGACCATCGAGGCGCAAGCTCTGATTCTCGCTTTCATACTGATGATCCAAATAAAGGAATGGTTCCGCTCGATAAAGTAACTGGTCGAGCTGTAGTTGTTATTTGGCCCTTCTCGAACATTGGAATTCTTGAGAAGTCTGCATCTTTAGCAAAAATCCCACTCCAGAAATGATTGA
>CAZCQR010000007.1:0-6396 GCA_964500885.1 uncultured Clavibacter sp. | reverse complement strand
GGAATTCTTGAGAAGTCTGCATCTTTAGCAAAAATCCCACTCCAGAAATGATTGAGGAGAACCTCCTCAAAGCCGGAATCTCAAAGATAGCTGGCGTTGATGAGGCCGGTCGGGGCGCATGCGCCGGACCATTGGTGATCGCAGCCGTAATCTTAAAAGATTTAAAGAGTAAGAATCTTGCAAAGGTAACTGATTCAAAAAAGCTTTCTCCAAAATTGCGAGAGACGCTATTCGATACGATTATCGAAAATTCAATCTCCTATTCAATAATCGAGATATCCGCTGCGGAAATTGATGAAATTGGTCTGCAAAGAAGCAATATTGAGGGTATGCGTAGAGCCATAACTGCACTTGATTCAAAACCAGAATATGTACTAATCGATGGCTATCCAATCCCAGGAATAGAGACCCCGAACTTGGCAGTCTGGAAAGGCGATCAAGTAGCACTTTCAATTTCCGCTGCCTCTATCTTGGCAAAGGTTCATCGAGATCGAATCATGACTGAACTAGATGTTAGGTTTCCTGGATACGGCCTTGCTGAGCATAAGGGCTATGCCACGGCCATGCATGAGTCAGCGATGCGAACACTCGGGGTCCTAGAAATCCATAGAAGAAGTTATGCAAATGTCGCTGAGATTTCAAAGTTAAATCCACAGATTTAATAATCTAAACACAATTGCATTAATTTGCATTTACTTTGCCACCTGTGGCAATTACTCCGGCAGCTTCACTTATTGGAGAAACCGGGGAAGCCTATGTAGCAAATGTTTTAAAAAGTCGCGGTTACCGAATTCTGGCGAGAAATTGGCGAATCCGAGAAGGTGAACTCGATATTGTTGCGGAAAATCGAGACGTGGTAGTTTTTGTCGAAGTTAAGTCGAGAACCAGCGCGGCATATGGCGATCCGCTCGAGGGCATTAATCAAGAGAAGTTGCTTAGAATCCAACGGTTAGCACTTGCTTGGCTTGCTACAAATCAAAGACTCGGGTCCTCCTATCAAATTGATGTTGCCGGAGTTTTAATTAGTCGATCTGGTGAAATTTCACTCGACTATCGAGAGCAGATCCTTTGACGTTAGCAAGGACTCAGGCGATAGCGCTAGCAGGATTAGACGGTTCTCTTATTGATATTGAAGTTGATGTTTCAAATGGTTTGCCAACTTATTCTTTATTGGGATTGCCAGATGCGACATTAAATGAAGCTCGAGAACGAATTCGCGCCGCGATACTCAATAGCGGCTACCGCTGGCCAAATCAGAAAGTAACTGTCTCTCTATCGCCAGCTTGGCTGCCAAAGAGTGGCTCTGCATTCGATCTTCCAATTGCAATTGCCATCCTTGTGGCATCTGGCCAATTAGAACATATAAGAATTAATGATTCCCTTTTTGTAGGAGAACTCTCTTTAGAGGGTTCATTGAGATCAATTCGGGGGCTATTGCCAATTTTGATTTCAGCTAAACGAATTGGCATTTCAAAAGTGATTGTGCCGAATGCTTCGATTAATGAAGCAGGAGTAGTTGGCGGACTTGATATCACCGCGTTGCCAAATTTGAAATCTGTGGTCAAGTATTTAAGTGGTGAGTTAGTTTATGAGTCACCTAACTTGCTTGAATTGGAGTTTTCAGAAAGTTCAAAAGATTTATCTGAAGTTGCAGGACACAGTGAGGCCAAGTTTGCATTAGAAGTTCTCGCAGCCGGACGCCACAACCTTTTAATGATTGGTCCTCCTGGTACCGGTAAAACTATGTTGGCAGAACGTATTCCTTCGATTCTCCCGCCACTTAGTAAAGATGAAGCCATAGATGTTGCCGGCATACATTCAATTGCCGGAGCACTTAAGCAAGATCAAATAAGTTGCGCGCCACCATTTATTGCACCACATCATGCAACAACTATTCCAGCGCTCGTAGGCGGTGGCGGTGTTGTAATAAAACCCGGATCATGTTCGCTAGCTCATAACGGCGTTCTTTTCATAGATGAAGCCCCAGAATGCGGCTCCGGAATTTTGGATGCGCTCCGCCAACCAATGGAAGCCGGATATGTAACTATTTCGAGAGCAAATAACAACGCCAAGTTCCCGGCAAAATTTATTTTGGTCCTTGCTGCAAATCCTTGTCCTTGCGGAAAATTCTCTGGTCGAGGAAGAGGCTGTCAATGTTCCTCACTTCAAGTACGACGTTATTTAGGGAAACTATCGGGTCCACTTCTTGACCGAGTGGATATCAGAATCAAAGTAGAAGCGCCTAGTCGTGCAGATCTATCTGGTGGCTCTGGTGAAAGCAGTAGGTCAATACGAGAGCGAGTGATTGCTGCGCGAGAAATTGCCAGTAGCCGTTTTGCAGAATATGGCTTTCAAACAAATTCCCAAATCCCGCCTAATTTATTGAGAGGGAAGTTTCGAGCCACCAGAGATGCGATGGCGCTTCTTAATGATTTATTGGATCGAGATTTTATTAGCGCTAGAAGCTTTCATCGCCTTATTCGCGTTGCATGGAGCATTGCCGATCTCTCTAAAGTGGAGATTCCGGGCAGGCTTGAGGTTGAGCGTGCAATCACACTTCGCTCTGGTCTGGAAAATGAATGAACATTCCCGAACTACAACTCTTTCACGCGCTTGATCCAGGAGACCGGTTCTGGAGTGATGAGATTGCAAAGTCTGGTCCGGAAGAAGTTATAGAGAAGATTCTCCAAGATGCAATTCCTACAAAAAGAAGATCTATAGGAAGAATTCAAGCCAAACTTAAGCGCCCAATTTATGAGTTAGAGAAAGAGATTACAGAATCGGGTGGTCGATTTATTACTCCGAGTGATCCGCAATGGCCCCATGCGCTGACAGATTTACTATCACCGCCAATCGGATTGGTTGTTCGAGGTGATTTACCGAAGTGCAACTCAATTTCAATTGTCGGGACTCGGAATCCGACTACATATGGAGCCAGAATCGCGAGTGATTTCGCCGCAGGTTTCGCCGATAGGAGCATCGAAGTTATAAGTGGTGGCGCATACGGAATCGATACACACGCTCATCGGGGAGCGCTAGCTGCAGAAGGTCGGACCTTTGCAGTCTTGGCATCCGGGATTTCTATTAATTATCCAGCAGGCAATGAAAGGCTTTTTGAAGAAATTGCCGAAAGCGGGGGATTGATTTCTGAAGTCATGCCAACGGAGAAAGCTCGCCCAGAAAGATTTTTAACACGAAATAGAATCATTGCCGCTTTATCAAGATGCACAATTGTTGTAGAGGCTGCATTTAGAAGTGGATCACTTCGAACTGCAAGAGATGCAGCTGAAATGCTTCGCTACGTGTTGGCAGTTCCGGGACCTATTAATTCGCCAACTAGTGATGGTTGTCATCGATTAATCGGCGAGCGTTGTGCCGAGATTGTTACTTCTGTACCTGATGCAATGGAGTTCATATCTAAGTCTGCCTGTACTCTTTGCGGTGATGGAACATAAATCAGCCTTTATCTCAATCGTAGGCAGGCCGAACACTGGAAAATCGACTTTGATTAATGCCTTAGTCGGCGAAAAAGTTGCAATTACTTCTCATCACCCAAATACAACAAGGCATGCCATACGAGGCATACTCACCGAAAAAGATTTTCAATTAGTTTTCGTAGATACTCCGGGCCTACATAAAGCTAAGACACCATTGGGCACTGCGCTAAATCGAGTCGTTGATGAGAATATCTCTGATGTCGATATCGTCATTCAATGCATACCTTCGATGGAGAAAGTGGGAGAAGGGGATTTATATATTTCAAAGCAGCTCGCTAATCAATCTGGAATACGCCGAATCTGTGTACTGACGATGATTGATATGGTGAGCAAAGCTGATTTAGCCAAGCAACTTATGGCTATTTCAAATCTAAGTAAGAAAGTAGGTTTTGAATGGGATGAGATCGTCCCAGTCTCTGCATTTACTGATACGCAAATTCAGTTACTGATTGATCTGCTGGTAAAGCACTCCAAGAATGGTCCAGCCTTCTATCCAAAAGAAATTAAGAGTGATCAAGAACTCGAGAAGACAATCTCGGAGTTGATTCGAGAATCCGCGATTTCAGGTCTATTTGAAGAAGTTCCACATTCTATTGCGGTGGTAATCGAAGAGATGGCCGAGCGGGAGGATAAAAAGATCTTTGATATTCATGCCAACATCATCGTTGAAAGAGATAGTCAGAAGGCTATTCTGATTGGCAAAGGTGGAGTCAATTTGAAGAAGGTTGGCATGAATGCCAGAGCTGAAATTGAAAAAAAGATTGGCATGAAGGTTTTTCTTAAATTACATGTGAAGGTACTCTCAAATTGGCAGAAAGATCCAAAATCACTGCAAAAACTTGGTTTATTGGAATAATTTACTTCAAGGAGCGATTACAGCTGGCGATGGTTTTCGGCTCGCAAAATACGATCCAATTAATACCAGAGGCAACCCAATCGCAATTGCCAGAGTAATTGGCTCGCCTAAGAGAATTATTCCCAGCACAACCGCTACAGCCGTATTTGGGTAGACAACTAGTGACGCACGCGCTGGTCCAATTTCATCGAGAACGATAAAGAAAACCCAGAAAGCGATTCCGCTACAAAGTATGCCAAGACCAAGAGTTGCCAATACTGCATTTAGAGAAGGACTTTGATCTGGCAAATCAGTAAGAGCAAATGGTGCGAATAAGATCGAAGATGCAAACATTGCAATACCGTTGATAGTTAACCCAGAAACCCCAACCACTTTTCTAGTCACCATATTTACCGCCCAGGCATAAGAAGCGGCAGCGATCAATACTTGAAGAAGCGCAAGAGTATTTCCAAAATCAGAGAAGCTTTCGATGCCGACAATTAGAACAATTCCAATTAATCCAATAACAATTCCAAAAATTCGAACACGATGTGCCGCTGTCGAGTCTCCAGTGTGATGCGCAAAGAGCGTTGCCCAGATAGGGACCGTTGCGACGAGTAACGCGACAACGCCAGAAGATAGATCTCGCTGCGCGCTAGTGATTAATGTCCAAGGAACAATCATTTCCAGAAAGGCATAAAAGAGAATGTATTTCAAATAAGGCTTGATTGGAGATTTTGAATTCTCTCGCAAAGCTAACGGAATCAATAATGCAGCACCAATAGCAAGACGTGAGAAAACAATTAGTGGAATAGATAACTCATCCACTGCAACCTTCATAAATAGGTAAGGAACCCCCCAAATGACGCCTATCAACGAGAAAAGTAGCCAGCCTCTTCTAGACATTTAAACTCCGATACAGATTTAGGGTTTCTGCTACAACCTTATCCCAGCTAAATTCTTCAATTGCACGTTTTCGACCGGCGATACCAAATTCCTTAGCGAGAGTTTTATCACTCATTACTTTAATAATTGCCTCGGATAGTTCCGCCTCAAATTGCTTTGGGTCTTCATTGAGTTCAACAAGTAATCCAGTTTCGTTCTCCTTCACAACCTCTGGGATCCCACCAATTTTGCTTGCTACTACCGCGGTTTCACATGCCATCGCCTCCAAATTAACAATTCCGAGTGGTTCGTAAATTGATGGACAGACAAATACATTCGCTGACGTTAAGAGAGTAATCAACTTTGATTTTGAGAGAGTTTCTTTAATCCAAATAACATTTTTACGCTTTGAGATCAGATCATTGATTAACAATTCTACTTCAGTTGCAATACCAGGTTCATCCGGGCTACTAGCTGCAATGACCAATCCGTACTCTTCCGGAACACTTTGCCATGCGCGTAGTAAATGAGGTAGACCTTTCTGTCGGGTAATTCTTCCTACGAATAATGCATATTCACCGACGATGCCTAGCTCGTTAAGCACATGATCATCCAATTTAGGAGAGAATTCGGTGGTATCAATTCCATTTCGAATAGTAACTACTCGCTTTGGGTCAACATTTGAATAGTTTCTAATGACATCTTTTCTCATATCATCGCTTACAGAGATAATGGCAGCCGCGTTTTCAATTGATTTCTTCTCAATCCAACTCGAGATTTCATGGCCACTTCCAAGTTGCTCAGCCTTCCAGGGGCGTAGCGGTTCAAGGGAGTGCGCCGTCATCACATGAGGCTTTCCGCTGATCTGACTCAATAAATAACCTGCAAAATTTGTGTACCAGGTATGCGAATGGATCAGATCAAAATTCTTAACCTTTGTTGCCATATCGAGATTTACAAGTAGCGCCTGTTCGGCGGAGTTCAATTCCTTAAAATGCTTACTGAGATCGAAATTGGTTGCATCATTTCTTGGAAGGCCAAAGCAATTCACAGTGAGATCACATTGATCATTTCGCTTCAAGGCAGCCACGAGATTTGTTATATGTACGCCCGCCCCGCCATATATTTCTGGCGGCCACTCTTTAGTAAGCATCGCAACTGAAAGTCGAGAGTGACTAT
>CAZCQR010000006.1:30886-33095 GCA_964500885.1 uncultured Clavibacter sp. | reverse complement strand
ATGGATCCAGATAGAGACATCATGATGTACATCAATTCTCCAGGTGGATCATTTACCGCTCTCACTGCTATTTATGACACGATGCAATTCGTTCGACCTGACATCATGACTATTTGCTTGGGACAAGCAGCATCGGCTGCCGCTGTTTTGCTTGCAGGTGGAACCGCCGGAAAGCGAATGGCTCTTGAGCACTCAAGAATTTTGATTCACCAGCCTTACAGCGAAGGTGGCGGTCAAGGATCAGATATCGAAATTCAGGCGCGTGAAGTTTTGCGCATGCGCGAACTGCTTGAAGTAATGCTTGCTAAGCATTCAAAGAAATCGCAAGAAGAAATTGCGAAAGATATCGAGCGCGACAAGATCCTTACGGCTAACGAAGCTGTTGAATACGGATTGGTCGACCAGATTCTTGCTAGCCGCAAAGCTTCGTTAAAGCGCTAAGCACAATTCCTCTAAGAGCGAACGCGTTTAACCGACCTTGATAAGGCCTGCCGACCTACCATTAGTACCTTCCCTAGTGAAAGTTGGCTAACGTGACTCGCATCGGTGAAAGCGGCGATCTCCTTAAGTGTTCGTTCTGTGGAAAAACACAGAAGCAAGTAAAGAAACTTATTGCAGGTCCTGGCGTTTACATTTGCGATGAATGTATTGATCTCTGTAATGAGATTATTGAAGATGAATTAAATGAAGCTTCGGGTCTTGGGTTACAAGAGCTACCTAAGCCACAAGAGATTTATGACTTCCTAGATCAATATGTAATTGGACAAGATCGCGCGAAGAAATCGCTATCAGTTGCTGTCTACAACCACTACAAGCGAATTAAGGCTGGAGATCGCCACCGTGAAGATGGCGTAGAAATTGCAAAGAGCAATATTCTCTTATTAGGCCCAACGGGTTGCGGCAAAACTTTATTGGCACAAACTCTGGCACGAATGCTTAATGTGCCATTTGCAATTGCAGATGCAACTGCGCTTACTGAAGCAGGATATGTTGGCGAAGATGTTGAAAATATTCTTCTTAAGTTAATTCAAGCAGCTGACTTTGATGTCAAGAAAGCTGAAACCGGAATTATCTACATTGATGAAATTGATAAAGTTGCAAGAAAGAGCGAGAACCCTTCAATTACTCGTGACGTTTCTGGCGAAGGTGTCCAACAGGCGCTCCTAAAGATCTTGGAAGGCACAACTGCATCAGTTCCTCCACAAGGCGGAAGAAAGCATCCTCATCAAGAGTTTATTCAAATTGATACCACCAATGTCCTCTTTATTGTTGGCGGAGCTTTTGCTGGTCTTGAAAAAATTATTGAAGCGAGAAAAGGCAAAGCCGGAGTCGGTTTTAATGCCTCACTAAAAATTATCAAGGAAGATGAGAAGTTAGATCCATTTGCAGAAGTAATGCCAGAAGATCTTCTCAAATTTGGAATGATTCCAGAGTTCATCGGTCGTCTTCCAGTTGTAACTTCCGTCGAGAGCCTAGATCGAGCTGCACTGCTACAGATTCTTACCGAACCAAAGAATGCGCTTGTAAAGCAATACCAACACCTCTTCGATATGGATGATGTAGAACTAGAGATTGAAAAAGAGGCACTTGATGTAATTGCCGATCAAGCAATTGCACGCGGGACTGGCGCACGTGGATTACGTGCGATCATGGAAGAGATTCTTCTTCCAATCATGTACGAAGTTCCAAGCAAGAAAGAGATTGGAAAAGTAGTTGTGAATGTTGAAGTCGTAACCAATAAAACTTCGCCACTTTACGTTGAGCGCGGTCCAAATAGCGTGAAAAGAAGTGGCAAACGTGGGGAAGAAAAGACTGCTTAGTAATCGGTAGTATCACGCCTTATGTCAGAGCTACCATCCAATTTCGCACCTAACGAGATTGAATCTGCGCTCTATAACAAGTGGTTATCAGCTGGTTATTTCACCGCAAATCCAAAATCGGATAAACCGCCATTTTGTATTGTCATCCCGCCTCCTAACGTAACGGGAAGTCTCCATATTGGTCATGCGCTCGACCACACAATTCAAGATTTATTGATTCGCATGAAGCGAATGAAAGGCTTTGAAACTTTATGGTTACCTGGCATGGATCATGCTGGAATCGCAACACAGAATGTTGTCGAAAAACAACTTGCTTCTGAGAAGAAATCCAGACATGACTTGGGTCGTGAAGAGTTCATTAAGAAAGTTTGGGAATGGAAAGCTGAATC
>CAZCQR010000006.1:23844-30786 GCA_964500885.1 uncultured Clavibacter sp. | reverse complement strand
CAGCGTCACGGCGTGCCAATGATTGTAATTATGAATGAGTCTGGCGTTATGGAAGGAACCGGCACTCAATTTGATGGCATGGATCGATTCAAAGCTCGCAAAGAAGTAATTGAACAATTACGTGCCGATGGTTTATTAGGATGGGAGAAACGTCCTTATAAACACAGTGTTGGGCATTGTTCAAGATGTAACACAATTGTTGAGCCAAGACTCTCTATGCAATGGTTTGTAAAAGTTGAGCCACTTGCAAAAATGGCCGGCGATGCGGTTCGACAAGGAAAAGTAAAAATTTCACCAGAAGAGATGGAACCTAGATATTTCGACTGGGTAGATAACATGCACGATTGGTGCATTTCTCGCCAACTTTGGTGGGGCCATCGAATTCCGGTTTGGTATGGACCAAATGGAGAGATGAAAGTTGTTGGCCCTGATGAATCAGCGCCAGCTGGTTGGGAACAAGATGAGGATGTTCTAGATACCTGGTTCTCATCAGCGCTCTGGCCATTTTCAACTTTAGGTTGGCCAGAAGAAACTGAAGATTTGAAAAAGTTCTATCCAACATCTGTCTTGGTTACTGGATATGACATTCTCTTTTTCTGGGTAGCGCGCATGATGATCTTTTCGTTGTTTGCGATGGATGGAAAGCAACCATTTGATGTAATTGCACTTCATGGCTTGGTAAGAGATAAACATGGCAAGAAGATGTCGAAATCCAAAGGAAATGTAATTGATCCACTCGAGTTTATGGATAAGTATGGTTCAGATGCACTCCGATTCGCTCTAGCAAGAGGTGCGAATCCTGGTACTGATCAAGCTCTTGCAGAAGAATGGATAGGCGGCGCAAGAAATTTCGCCACGAAGGTTTGGAACGCTACGCGATTTGCAATTATGAATGGTGCAACAACCAAGGGAGATTTACCAAATAGGAATGAATTGAATCATGTGGATAGATGGATTCTAAATCTTCTTGACAAGACTATTGAAGATGTCGATTCACTTTATGAGAACTTTGAATTTGCAAAAGCTAGCGAAGCTCTCTATCACTTTGCCTGGGATGAAGTTTGTGATTGGTACTTAGAATTAACTAAAGATACTTTCGCTAAAGGCGGTCCAGAAGCTGAGAAAACAAAGCGAGTTCTTGGCCATGTACTTGATCAATTACTTCGACTTATGCACCCAAATATGCCCTTTATCTCCGAAACGCTCTGGACTTCACTCACGGGTGGTGAATCGCTAGTAATTGCAGAGTGGCCAAAGAGTTCTGGTCAAAACTTAGATCTTGAATCTAACAACGTCGTTCAAGATATGAAGCGACTCATTACAGAAATTAGACGTTTCAGAAGCGATCAAGGAATCAAAACTTCGGCCCGCATCAAAGCGAAAATTGATGGGTTATCAGGAGCGATTTCTGGTTACGAAGATGCTATTCGTTTTCTAGTAAGGCTCGATGCGCCAAGCGAAGGATTTTCAAGTAGCGCAAAAATTGAAATTGGAAACTTTGTAGTTTCTTTTGATTTAACAGGAGCAATCGATGTGAAGGCAGAGCGGGCAAGACTTACCAAAGATTTAGCTACTGTAGAAAAGGATCGCGAGACGGCTCAAGTAAAGCTCGGAAATGAGAATTTCATGGCGAAGGCTCCAATGGAAGTAGTAGCAGAAATTAGAGAACGACTCGTTTTTTGCGATAGCGAGATTGAACGTATCAAGGCTTTACTAGCCGCCCTACCGAGTTAAAAATGTTCTCGGAGAGAATGCATGAGGTTGAGATTGAATTACTCAGCCGCTGGCCAGAAACAAGAATAGATCCGACGCTAGATCGAATTGCTGCCCTTTCAGATATTTTAGGCTCGCCTCAACTTTCTTATCCGACAATTCACATCGCCGGAACTAATGGTAAAACTACGACAACGCGACTAATTGATTCGCTTTTGTTTGAACTGGGACTTCGCACTGGCAGGTTTACTAGTCCACATCTGCAAAGTATTTTGGAGCGAGTTTCTATTAATGGTTCGCCTATCACCGAGGGCACATTTATCAAAGCTTATGAAGATATTTATCCGTATTTAGGGATGATCGACGCGAAAATGTCACATCCACTTTCGTTCTTTGAAGCGATAACGGCTCTTTCGTTTGTTGCCTTTGCTGAGCACCCCGTTGACGTTGGAATTTTTGAATGTGGCATGGGCGGGGAGTGGGATTCAACAAATGTAATTGAGAGCAAGGTTTCGGTAGTTACTCCTATCGGATTTGATCATATGGAGTACCTAGGCGATACATTAGAAAAAATTGCAGCTACTAAATCTGGAATCATCAAGCCAAATACGATTGCAGTACTTGGAAGGCAAGAACGCGAAGCGGCTCAAGTGCTAATCGATAAATGTCTTGATACCAATACGATGCCGATTAGAGAAGGCGTGGAATTTGAAGTCCTGAATCGTTCAGTTGCTGTTGGCGGTCAATTGATTTCTATCCGAGGTGTTTATGGAATCTATGAAGATATTTTCTTGCCACTTCATGGTCGACATCAGGCGAGTAACGCTGCAACTGCGCTGGCTGCCGTCGAAGTATTTGTTGGCGAGCATGCACTAGATGGCGAGCTCGTGAGGTCAGCCTTTGCTGGTGCGACATCTCCGGGGCGCTGCGAAGTCGTACATCGAAACCCAACGGTAATTATTGATGCAGCCCATAATCCACATGGAGCAAAGTCTCTTAAGGAAACTATTTCAAGTGAGTTTAATTTCGATTTGGTAATTGGCTTAGTGGCTGCCATGTCAGATAAAGATATCTCCGGGCTACTAGAAGAGTTGGAACCGGTTCTAAGCAAAGTAATCGTGACCCGGAATTCCTCAAAGCGCTCTGCCTCAGTTGATGAAATTGAAATGGTAGCCAAGAAGATATTTGGCTCCGACAGAGTGATTGCTATCGAGTCATTGCCTGACGCAATTGGTCAAGGATTGAGTTTGGCAAGAGATACATCTGCAGTTCAAGATAAGAGTTGTGCTCTCTTAATTACCGGTTCTGTTGTCACTGCAGGTGAAGCAAGAACTTACTTTGAAAGTGGGGAATCTAGTCAATGAGAATGTTGCTACGGAGCGTCCTTTCCATGGAGATCATCTTGGTGGGGTTTGCTTTATTGCTTGCAAAAGATTTATCTGACGGAAACTCAATCTGGGTTGGAGTTGGCATTATCTTCTTGGCGATTCTTGCGCTTGGAACTATCAAAAGAAACCTTGGCATGATTCTTGGCTGGATAGTTCAATTCTCCTTGATTCTTTATGGTTTCTACATTTTCACCATGTTCTTCATGGGACTGCTATTTCTTACCTTATGGGTGACGGGCATAATCGTGGGGCGAAAGGGAGAGGCGATCAAGCGGGCGAACGAGGCGAAAAAGCAAGATTAAATTCCCAATAGACTTACCCCATGTCAACGATTGAGCAGACCCTCGTGCTGGTTAAGCCAGATGGAGTTCGTCGTGGCCTGGTCGGAGAAATTATCCGCCGGATCGAAGCTAAAGGTTATGTAGTTAAAAATCTGAAAATGTTAAATGCGAACCTTTCAATATTGGAGGCGCATTACGGAGAACATAAAGGTAAACCTTTTTACGAACCTCTTTTGGAGTTCATGCAAAGTGGTCCAATTGTTGCGCTGATCGCTGAAGGCAATCGAGTTATAGAAGGATTTAGATCTCTTGCTGGCGTAACCGATCCGACACTTGCAGCACCTGGAACAATTCGTGGTGATCTTGCTCGTGACCAAGGAACGAAAGTTGTTCAGAATCTAGTTCATGGTTCAGATTCAGCGGATTCTGCAAAACGTGAAATTTCAATCTTCTTCCCCGAAATACAAGGAGCAAAATAATGGCGTCGATGAATGGCCGCGGTGGTTTCTTTGGTCGCGATATGGCGATTGATCTGGGAACTGCAAACACTCTGGTTTATGTCAGAGGTAAGGGAATTGTTCTAAATGAGCCAAGCGTTGTTGCTGTAAACCAAGAGACCGGCGCTGTGCTTGCAGTTGGTGCTGAAGCAAAGCGAATGATTGGTAGAACTCCAGGAAGTATTGTTGCGATTCGCCCACTTAAAGATGGTGTTATTGCCGACTTCGACACAACCGCTCTGATGATTAAGTACTTTATTAGACAAGTTCATAAACACACCTACCTTGCAAAGCCGAGAATCGTTATCTGCGTTCCTTCTGGCATTACAGGTGTAGAACAGCGAGCAGTTAAAGATGCCGGCTACGAGGCTGGCGCTCGTAAGGTTTACATAATTGAAGAACCAATGGCTGCCGCTATCGGCGCAAACCTGCCAATTCATGAACCAACCGGAAATATGGTCGTTGATATTGGTGGCGGAACAACTGAAGTAGCCGTTATTTCAATGGGTGGAATTGTCTCGGCTGGATCTATCCGTGTTGGCGGTGATGAACTTGATCAAGCAATCATCAATTGGATCAAGCGCGAATACTCGATGTTGCTAGGCGAGCGAACTGCTGAAGAAATCAAAATGGCAGTTGGATCTGCATACCCGCTACGTGATGAGCCAGATGCTGAAATTCGTGGCCGTGATGTTGCAACTGGATTGCCAAAAACAATCGTGATCTCTGCAGAAGAAATTAGAAAAGCTTTAGAAGAACCTGTAGCCGCAATTGTGAATGCGGTGAAAGCAACTCTAGATAAGACGCCACCAGAACTGGCAGCAGATCTCATGGATAGAGGAATCTTCCTAACGGGAGGCGGAGCGTTGCTCCGTGGATTAGATGAACGTCTTCGACACGAGACCAATATCCCAATCCACATTGCTGAGCGACCTTTGCTTGCAGTTGTCGAAGGTTCTGGAAAGTGCGTGGAAGAATTCGAAGCGCTAGAGAAAGTACTTATCTCCGAACCGCGTCGATAGGAAGTTATGGCTAACAAGCGAAGTGGCCGCACCCGGCTTTTGTTGGTCTCGCTCCTAGTTACTTCACTCTTTCTTGTAACTTTAGATTTGCGCGGTGTCAGTCTCGTTAATTCACTACGAAATGTAACTCAAAGTGCTTTGGCGCCGTTTCAGAGTCTTGGTAGTTCAATACTAAAACCAATTGGAGATTTTTTTGGTGGATTTTCCGATCTAAGAAACTCAAGTTCAAGAATTGCCGAATTGGAGAGAGAAAACGAAGCGCTACAAGTTAAAGCAATTTTGAATGAAAATCTTGCTGGAGAATTAAAACAGCTTAAAGGTGTTTTAGATCTAGCAGGCAAAGGTAGGTACAAAACTGTAAGTGCCCGCGTGATTAGTAAAGGTGGAACTGCAACCATTAGTGAATCAATCGTTATCGATCAGGGTTCGCAAGCAGGAATTACTAGAGATATGACGGTTATTGCCGAGAGTGGCCTTGTTGGTGTTGTGAAATCGACAACTGCCAATACATCTGTTGTGATGCTAATGAGCGACCCAGCTTTTCGAGTTGGTGTCAGAGTTGCCGGTACGCAATACATGGGAATTTTATCTGGCGAAGGAGAAGGTAGATATTTTGTCCAGATGTTAAGTGCGGCGGGAGAACTTAAATTTGAAGATGCATTATTAGCTAGAGGAAGTTCCGGAGATAAACCTTTTGTTCCAGGCGTTCCGGTTGGAAAAGTTATTTCGGTTGAGAACAGGGTCGGACAATTAACTGCCCGTGCGCGGGTCGAGCCATACGTTAAATTCGACTCTCTTGGCGTAGTTAGCGTTGTCTTGAGATCAACAGGTAGTGATCCTGGAGATGCATTGGTACCTCAAGCTCCACGTCCTGCCCCTACAGTAACTGTCTTCGTTACTCCTAATGAATAGTCGGAATTGATCTTATGAGATTAAGTCGATTGCCATTAGTTATAGGTGTATTGCTCGCTATCTTCATCGTGCAAGAAGCATTTGTTAATCGAATTGATTTCTATCTGGGTGGATTCTCACTCTATTTAGTCTTTGTAGTTGCTTGGGTAATAAATGAAGACCCAGAAAATGCGATGCTGATTGGTTTTTTCGCCGGGCTAATCGCAGATCTCTCACCTACATTGGAAGCCCCGTTTGGACTTTGGACCTTTGTCTTGACTGGTTTTTGTTTTCTTCTGGTCACTACTATACGTGGAAACTTAGAACCTCAAATAAGTCCTATACAAATGTCAATAGTTACATCCTTAAGTGCAACCTTTTTGCTTATCTTGTTTGTTACTTTCGGCGCAATCCTCGGACAAGATGTGGCTTCCGCCTCGGTCTTAATTCGGGAGATATTTGGAAATTGGCTATGGAGCCTAATCTTGGCTCCGATTTACATCCCGATGACTCAAAGAATTCATAAGCTATCGCTAACCGCTAGGGAACGTTAGATGAGAGATAGAACCTCCATCGCAATCGTTGTCGCACAAATATTTGTAGTTTCGTTAATGATGGCGCTTTTTGGACGGCTTTTCTATTTGCAGATTGCAGATGGACCTCGTTATCAGGAGGCAGCGCTTGATATTCAAAGTCGGGATATCGTCACTCCTGCACTGCGTGGCTTAATAGTTGATATGGAAGGTGAACCATTAGCCACAAATAAAGCTGGTTTGATGGTTACCGCAGATAGATCAATCCTCGACCAACAGCCCGATAAAGGTCGAAGCATTCTTTTTCGGGTCTCAGAGGTATTGAATCTCGATTCTAATGATGTTTATGCCAGAACAAGACTATGTGGTGAATTGCAGAAATCTGAGCGAAATGGTTGCTGGACGGGAAATCGATATCAACCAATTCCAATTACTAAAGAGGCCACTGAAGGACAAGTGCTTCGAATTCTAGAAAGAGCAGATTTGTATTCTGGAATTGGCGCAGAACCGGTATCAATCCGGTACTACCCAGCAAAATCTGGCGAACGTGCAACTCATGTTCTTGGATATATCGGCCCCGTCACTGAAGCAGATCTAAATAATGAAGAAGGAAAGCG
>CAZCQR010000006.1:7021-23744 GCA_964500885.1 uncultured Clavibacter sp. | reverse complement strand
TTGGATATATCGGCCCCGTCACTGAAGCAGATCTAAATAATGAAGAAGGAAAGCGCTACTACCGGAATGAATTAATCGGTAAGGCGGGTATGGAATATCAATACGACGAGTTATTACGAGGAACGCCTGGAATTAAGACCGTCATTGTAAATTACAAAGAATCGGTTACTAGAGAATCTAGAAATATCGAACCAATTTCTGGAAATCATTTGGTTCTAAATATAAATGCAAAATTGCAGAATGCTGCCGAAGAAGCGTTACAGAATGCGGTTCAACGCGCTCGAGGTAGTGGTTATCGGGGAGATTCTGGTGCGGCGATTGTTATGGATTTGGAGGGTCGCGTAATGGCGATGGCTTCTTATCCAGATTACGACTTAAACATTTGGGAGAATGGAATTACTGTAAAGCAGGCAAAAGAACTTTATAGCCAACAGAGCGGCGTCCCTGCACTCGCGCGAGCTATTCAGGGGAGTTTTGCGCCAGCCTCAACATTTAAGGTTGTATCACTTTCTGCTGCAGCCGCTGCAAATTACAACTTAAAGAGTTCTTATGATTGTCCAGCTCAAGTTGAAATTGGTAATCGAATCTTTCGAAACTTCGATAGTAAACCTGCCGGTCGAATTTCTATGACTACCGCTATGGCGATTTCTTGTGACTCTATCTGGTACCAGATTGCTTATGACGAGTGGGTTCGGGATGGTGGGCTGAAGCCGAAGAGCAATCCAAATGATCACTTCTTCACCGTAGCCCAAGGTTTTGGCGTCGGTAAGAAAACTGGAATCGATCTACCTTCTGAAGTTTCTGGACGATTACCGAATCGTGAATGGCGTAAAGATTGGTATGCAGCAAATAAGGATTTTTACTGCAACTATAAGGAACGTGCGAAGAAGTCACAATTAACGGAATACCTGATTGCTCTCGCAGTAGAGAATTGTATTGATGGCGACAAAGTTCGAGCGGGCGATATGGTTAATTTCTCCATCGGACAAGGCGATGTGTTAATGACTCCGATTCAGATGGCAGTTATGTATGCAGCAATTGCAAATGGCGGAAAACTAGTTACCCCACAGATTAGACGAGCTGTAGTTTCGCCAACCGGAAAGATTATTGAAAAATTTGAACCAAAAGTTACTGGCACTTTACCCATCAAGAAATCAACTCTTAAATTATTACAAAACTCACTTCGCGCAGTAGTTACTTCTGGAACAGCTCGCGGCGCCTTCTCTGGTCTGCGTGCCGAAGTAAGTGGCAAGACCGGAACTGGACAAGTTTTTGGTAGAAATCTTGATGGTTCTGCAAAAGACGATACCTCTTGGTTTGCATCTTATGCGCCAACGAAGAATCCACAATATGTTGTAGTCATGATGGTCAGTCAAGGTGGATTCGGTGCGAGCACTAGTGGTGTTGGTGTTCGAAGAATTTACGATGAGATTTTTGGTGAATCTGGAAAGGAAGCCATCTTTCCAAATGGTGCATCGATTGATATTCCAACTATTAAAAACAAGGCCTCATGATGTATCAGACATCCGTAAGAAGTAATAGGAGAAATTTCCTGACAGGAACTGATCCAGTTATAAACATTGCAGTCTTGCTGTTAACTTTATTTGGAGTAATTTTAGTATATGCAGCTACTCGTGACTGGTTCGCGGTAAACAATCAAGATCCCGAGTACTACTTAAAACGCCAAATAATTAACGTTTTGATTGGTTTTGCCTTGGCTTATGGAACTACCTTGATTGATTACCGATTACTTCGTGCTTACACCCCGATACTTTGGGGGATTGGCGTTCTTGGACTGTTACTAGTCTTAGTACCAGGCGTCGGTAGCGTTGTTAACGGTGCCCGTTCTTGGATTGTTTTTCCAGGTGGCTTCCAGATTCAACCTGCAGAAATTGCCAAGGTAACAATCATCGTTGGAATGGCGCTAATTTTGGCAGAGCGAGATGCAGGCTCAGCAAATCCATCCGATAGACAAGTTATGTACTCATTACTCGTCGCGGCAATCCCAATTCTGCTAATTGTTTTACAGCCAGATCTAGGCACTGTCATGATTATCTCGGCTGCCGTTATTTCAATGATTGCAATCTCAGGCGCTCGAATTCGTTGGGTTATTGGACTCTTAGTAGTTGGTGCGACTGGTGCATATCTTGCTGTTGCCAGCGGAGAAGTTAGTGAATATCAATTAAATCGTTTGCGTGCATTCGTAGATCCATTTGCTGATCCGCAAGCATCTGGCTATCAGCTAAGGCAATCTAGAATCACAATTGGATCTGGAGGTCTATTCGGCACCGGTCTCTTCAATGGCCCACAAACGAATGGTCGCTTTGTTCCGGAACAGCAGACTGACTTCATATTCACTGTTTCGGGCGAGGAATTAGGTTTTATTGGATCGGGATTTATTTTGACATTGTATTTTGTAGTTTTAATGCGGGCCTTTGCAATTGCAAAACGAACTAATGATCAATTTGGACGTTTGGTTACTATGGGAGTAATTGCTTGGTTTTCATTTCAGATATTTCAAAATATCGGTATGACAATGGGCTTAATGCCAATGACAGGAGTACCACTCCCATTTCTCTCTTATGGAGGATCTAGCATGTTTGCAAATATGATCGGAATTGGATTACTCCAGAACGTTTATCAACGTACCCGGTAGGGTGATTTTCACTTCTTTTCTCAAGATTTCTCGCGCAATTAGGGATACTTTCTACTGTTGTGTCATACTTGGCAACGCAATCGCCTGATGGTTGCCAGACCGCTCTTTAGGTGCGGTCGGCAAAACTAAGAAAAGGCGCAACCGAGTTTTAGACGTTCTTCGGAACGCAGATAAAGGATTTAGTTATGGCTGATGAGCCAAAAAAGACGCGTAAGCGCGCTGTTAAAAAATCTGCTGAAGTTGCAGAAAAGTCCGTTGATAAAAAAGCTGAGAAGAAAAGCAAAGCGTTAATACCTACGCCAATCTTCCAAGCTGCTCCTGTAGCACCTCGGGGCGAGCGGAAGAAGAGTGATACCGAAACTCAAGATAATGAAAATCGCCGCCGCCGGCGCAGGCGGGGTGGAAAAGACCGCCGTCGTAGTGATCGCGAAGAAAAATTGGAAACAGATAAAGAAACCCCAAAGAAGAGCTCCGATAGTAAAAATGAAATTCAGCCGGCAGGAGAACCCGTATTTAAGAAACGTCGACGCCGTCGACGTTCTGGCGCAGAAGATGTAACTCCTGGCGAGAGCGTTGAAGATGGCGTTGTAACAGTTGTAAAAGTTCGAGATGCAAGACCTGCCCAAGAGAAAAGTAATGATCGTGGCAGAGATCGTAAGAACTTTGATCGACGAGACCGGCGCGACCGTTTTAGAGATAGAGGCCGCGACCGTTCTAGATTTAACGATCATCGTGAATTTAACCGCGACTATAAAGAGAATCGACGCCGTGGAACGATTCTTACTGATGCAGAATTCTTAGCTCGCCGCGAATCAGTTGATCGTGAAATGTTGGTTCGCCAACAAGGCGATAGAACCCAGATTGCGATTCTGGAAGATAATATTCTGGTCGAACATTACGTAAATAAGAGCAGCAATATTTCCTATGTCGGCAATGTCTATCTTGGAAAAGTCCAAAATGTTCTTCCTTCAATGGAGGCAGCTTTCGTAGATATTGGTAAAGGTAGAAATGCGGTTCTTTATGCAGGTGAAGTTAACTGGGATGAAAGCGGACTTGCAGATAACAAGGAAAGAAAAATTGAACGAGTACTTAAAACTGGACAATCAGTTCTGGTCCAAGTAACTAAAGATCCAATCGGACAGAAAGGTGCTCGACTAACTAGCCAGATTTCTCTTCCTGGTCGTTACTTGGTTTATGTACCAGGTGGCGGCATGAGTGGAATTTCGCGACGATTACCTGAAGGTGAGCGAAATCGCTTAAAAGATATTTTGAAAAATTTGATTACAGATGACGAAGGCGTAATCGTTAGAACAGCTGCTGAAGGTGCATCAGAGGAAGAGCTAACTCGCGATGTAACTCGACTTAAAGCGCAATGGGAAGATATCAAGAAGAAATCAGAAAATACTTCTACTAAAGCGCCATCGCTACTTTATGGCGAACCGGATCTTGCCATCAGAGTTATTCGAGATATCTTCAATGAAGACTTTAGAAAACTCACTGTTCAAGGAACAGAAGCCTGGGATGACATCCACAATTACCTTGGCCACATCGCACCTGAGCTAATGGCAAAGGTTGAAAAATGGACAGGCGCAAAAGATTTGTTCACAGAAAATCGGGTAGATGAGCAACTAGCCAAAGCGCTAGATCGCAAAGTCTTCTTACCATCTGGCGGTTCGCTAGTTATTGATAGAACTGAAGCTATGGTCGTTATCGATGTAAATACCGGAAAGTTCATCGGTAAAGGCGGAAATCTCGAAGAGACCGTAACCAAAAATAACTTGGAAGCAGCTGAAGAAATCGCACGCCAACTTCGCCTTCGTGACCTTGGTGGAATTATTGTGATTGACTTTATTGATATGGTTCTTGAATCAAATCGCGAGCAAGTTTTGCGAAGATTAGTTGAATGCTTAGGTCGCGATCGCACTAAACATCAAGTTGCAGAAGTAACTTCACTTGGTCTTGTTCAAATGACAAGAAAGCGTGTTGGTCAAGGTCTAATTGAAGCCTTCTCAACAACTTGCGATAGTTGTGGCGGTCGCGGAATTCATGTTCACATGGAACCAGTTGATAAGAAGAAGTTAGATCGAGAGATTGTCCCAACGGGTGAAGTTGAAAATTCTGAGGACGATTCTGAGTCAGATAAATCTGAAGAAGATTCTGATCTTGACGATAAGCGCCCTAGATTTGGACGTCGCCGCCGACGAGCCGCGAGTACCGGAGTCTTGACCCCGGATGAGCACTCGGTTTGACCCCGAGGCGCCTCAATCTCTAACCTAGCCCCCTGCTCGAACCAAGGTTCGAACGTTAATCGGAAGGAATCACGTGTACGCGATTGTTAAAGCTGGCGGCCGCCAAGAGAAGGTTGCTGTTGGCGATACCGTATTTGTTGATCGCATCGAAGCGGCACCTGGTTCAACTGTTTCATTTCCAGCTGTTCTAGTTGTCGATGGTGACTCAGTTACTTCAGATCCAAAGATTCTTTCAGGTGTAAAAGTTACTGGCGAGATTGTTGCTGAAGTTAAAGGACCAAAGATTCACATTCTTCGCTACAAGGCGAAGACTGGATATCGTCGCCGTCAAGGATTCCGCTCGAAGAACACTCGAGTAAAAATCACCGCAATTAACGGTGTGAAGTAAGGAGCAAATAAATGGCATCCAAAAAAGGTGTTTCCTCGACACGAAATGGTCGCGATTCCAATCCGCAATACCTCGGCATCAAGCGATTTGGTGGCCAAGTTGTAAATAGCGGTGAGATTCTGGTTCGCCAACGTGGCACTAAATTCCACCCAGGCAAGAATGTTGGAATTGGCAAGGATGACACTCTCTTTGCACTTGCTGCCGGCGCAGTTGAATTTGGCAGCGCACGCGGTCGCCGTGTTGTAAATATTGTTCCAGTTTCTTAATTCAGCGGACTTAAATTAGTCGGGTCCGTAATAACGGGCCCGATTTTCTATTTGGAGGGTTATGGCTACCTTTGTAGATCGCGTAACGCTTCATGTTAGCGCCGGAAAAGGCGGCGATGGTTGCGTATCTGTTCATCGCGAAAAATTTGTTCCATTGGGTGGCCCAGATGGTGGAAGTGGCGGCCGTGGCGGCGATGTAGTTCTAGTAGTTGATCCTGATGTAACAACACTTCTTGATTTCCATCATTCACCACATAAATCGGCTACATCTGGTCGACAAGGTTACGGTTCACTAAAAAATGGTCCCGATGGTGAAGATTTAATTCTGGGCGTTCCAAATGGAACCGTTGTTTTATCTCGTGATGGAAAAGTTCTTGCAGATCTAGTTGGAAACGGTACGAGATTTGTTGCAGCCCAAGGCGGTCAAGGTGGATTGGGAAATGCTGCGCTCTCATCTTCTCGAAGGCGAGCGCCAGGATTCGCCTTACTTGGCGAGCCAGGTGAAAAGCGGACCTTAATTCTCGAACTTAAGTCAGTTGCCGATATTGGATTAATTGGTTACCCCAGCGCTGGAAAATCATCTTTGATTGCAGCTATATCTGCTGCAAGGCCAAAGATTGCTGATTATCCATTTACTACTTTGGTTCCAAATCTTGGCGTAGTGCAAGCGGGCGAAGCACGATTCACGGTTGCTGATGTTCCAGGTCTTATTCCTGGTGCAGCTGAAGGAAAAGGTCTTGGCTTGGAATTCTTACGTCACGTTGAAAGATGTGCCGCATTAGTACATGTACTTGATTGTGGAGCTCTGGAGACCGAACGTGATCCCATTAAAGATTTTGAAATAATTGAAAATGAACTAAAGCAGTATTCTGCAGATTTGAGTGATCGCCCTCGAATAATTGCTTTAAACAAAGTTGATTTGCCAGATGGTAAAGCGATTGCTGATATGGTCGAACCTGTTTTGCGGGAACGTGGATACGAAGTATTTCAAATTTCAGCTGCGGCTCGGATTGGTTTAACTGAACTTTTATTTGCAATGGCGAGAATTGTTAAGGATTATCGAAGCAAACAAGTAAGTGATGAGAAGACCAGAATTGTTCTCCGTCCAACTCCAGTTGATGATAGAGGCTTTAAAGTTCTTTCTAATGAAGATGGCTCTTTCACCGTGACAGGAGTCAAGCCAGAACGTTGGGTACACCAAACCAATTTTGGTAATGCTGAGGCAATCGGTTATCTAGCAGATCGGTTAGCAAGTCTTGGCGTAGAGAAGGAACTTTTCAAATTAGGCGCAAAAGCTGGCGATGAAGTTCGAATTGGAATTGGTGACGATGCAGTTGTCTTCGATTGGGAACCAACGATTGAAGCTGGCGCTGAACTTCTGGCCGGACCTCGTGGTGATGATTTGCGAATACCTCGTGGCTGGGAGAAATCTGATGAAGAAGCAATTGATCAATTAGATGATGAAGAACTGGCGCAGCAATGGGAGAACCGTGTTGCAAACCCTGCATCGCCAAGGGTGGAAGGAGAGGAGTGAACTCGCAAGGTAAAGTGACCTCTATGTCCAAGATTTCCCGGCAAGATGTAGCAAATCTTGCAAAGTTGGCCCGTGTAGAGATGACCGATTCGGAGCTAGATCATCTTGCCGATGAATTATCTGTAATTCTCGACGCCGTTGCTAGAGTTCAAGAAGTTGCAGGCGAAGATGTTCCACCGACTTCGCACCCGTTACCGATGACAAATGTCTTTAGAGAAGATGAGAATCGGCCGAGCTTAACTCCAGCCGAAGCCCTTTCAGGCGCGCCAGAGCAAGAAGAGCAAAGATTTAAAGTTCCACAGATTTTGGGCGAAGCATGATTATCAATAAGAGCGCAACCGAGATGGCCCAACTTCTAAATTCGGGCGAGATTACTTCTGTTGAACTTACCAATCTTCATCTGGATCGAATTGAAGAAGTGGATAATCAAGTTAAGGCATTTCTTTATGTTGATAAAGAAGGTGCGCTCGAACAAGCGGCTAATGCCGATAAGAAGAGAAAGAATGGCGAAAAGCTCTCTCCGTTAGCAGGCGTACCACTTGCATTAAAAGATGTTATGACCCAAAAAGGGATTCCGACCACATGCGGTTCGAAAATATTAGAAGGTTGGCGCCCACCTTATGACTCCACAGTTGTAAATCGACTGAAATCTGCCGATGTAGTAATTCTTGGGAAAACTAATTGCGATGAATTTGCCATGGGATCTTCAACCGAAAATTCTGCTTATTTCCCAACACATAATCCTTGGGATTTAACGAGAATTCCTGGCGGATCCGGTGGTGGTTCTTCTGCATCGCTTGCTGCATTCCAAGCACCGCTGGCCATTGGAACAGATACCGGCGGATCAATTAGACAACCTGCTGCGGTAACTGGAACTGTCGGAGTTAAGCCAACTTATGGTGGTGTCTCTCGTTACGGTTTAGTTGCATTCTCCTCTTCATTAGATCAAGCAGGCCCATGCGCTCGTACGGTTTTGGATGCTGCATATCTTCACGAAATAATTGGTGGCCACGATCCTTTAGATTCCACATCTATCAACCAACCGCTTCCACCTATTGTGCAAGCAACAAAGAATCCAGATGTTAAGGGAATGAAGATTGGCGTTATTAAGGAATTACAAGGTGATGGCTATCAGCCAGGCGTCTTGAAGCGATTTAACGAATCTTTAGAAGAATTAGCCAAACTCGGAGCAGAAATAGTCGAAGTTTCTTGTAAGTATTTCGATTATGCACTTGCTGCATATTACTTAATTGCACCAAGCGAATGTTCATCTAACTTAGCTCGCTTTGATGCTATGCGTTACGGAATGCGCGTAGGTAGTGGCTCTGCCGAAGAAGTAATGAATGCAACTAGAGAAGCCGGATTTGGTAAGGAAGTTAAACGACGCATAATTCTTGGAACATATGCACTTTCCAGTGGTTATTACGATGCTTATTATGGAAGTGCACAGAAGGTTCGCACCTTGATTTCCAGAGACTTTGCTGCCGCTTTTGAAAAAGCGGATGTACTAGTATCACCAACAGCGCCAACGACTGCATTTAAGATTGGCGAAAAGGCAAATGATCCAATCGCTATGTATTTAAATGACATAGCAACAATTCCAACAAACCTTGCTGGAATTTGTGGAATGTCGCTTCCATCTGGACTTGCCGATGAAGATGGCTTACCAGCTGGTTTCCAAATTATGGCTGGCGCTATGAAAGATGATCGACTTTATAAAGTTGGCGCAGCATTAGAAAGCGCACTTGTAAGTAAGTGGGGCGGTCCAATCTTGGCAAAGGCGCCAGAACTTGTCGGTGGAAAATGACCGTTACCTTTGAAGATGTAATAAACAAGTACGACCCAGTACTTGGCCTTGAAGTCCATGTTGAACTTGGAACAAAATCAAAGATGTTCTGTGGTTGCAACACAGTTTTTGGTGCAGCGCCTAATACGCAAACTTGTCCAGTCTGCCTTGGTTTGCCAGGCTCACTGCCGGTAGTTAATGGCAAAGCAATCGAGTACACAATCGCAATTGGCCTGGCACTAAATTGTTCTATCGCACCTTTTTCAAGATTTGCGCGAAAGAATTACTTCTATCCAGATATGCCAAAGAATTTTCAAACCTCACAATATGACGAACCAATCTGCTTTAACGGCTACCTCGATATAAAAGTTGAAACAGAGGATGGGCTAAAAGATTTCAAAATTGAAATTGAACGAGTCCATATGGAAGAAGACACCGGTAAGTCATTACATATGGGTGGCGCAACTGGACGTATCCATGGCGCCGATTACTCCTTACTGGATTACAACAGAGCTGGGATTCCATTGGTTGAAATTGTTACGAAACCGATTACTGGAACTGGCAAATATGCCCCGCAAGTAGCACGCGCTTACGTAGCAGAGCTTCGAGATATTTTGCGATCTTTGGGTGTTAGCGATGTAAAGATGGAGCAAGGATCACTCCGTTGTGATGCAAATGTTTCGCTCAAGCCAATTGGAGAATCTAAATTTGGCATTCGAAGCGAAACCAAGAATGTGAATTCCTTACGTAGCGTTGAGCGTGCAGTTCGTAGCGAGATGATCCGTCATGCCGAAGTCTTAAATTCTGGAAATCGAGTGATTCAAGAGACTCGACATTTCCATGAAGATACAGGCGAGACGACTCCAGGACGTTCGAAAGAACAAGCTGAGGATTATCGTTACTTCCCAGAGCCAGATTTAGTTCCAGTCGCTCCGGCGAAAGAATTTATTGAAGCGATTCGTAAATCACTTCCCGAAAAACCTTCAGTTCGTAGAAAACGGCTACAGGAAACCTGGCAGGTACCAGATAAAGAGATGGCGGCGATGATCAATGCCGACGTACTAGATTTAGTAGAAGCAACAGTGACACTTGGCGCTGATCCAACTAGAGCACGAAGTTGGTGGCTCGGTGAGATTGCCAGAATTGCAAATGAAAGAGAGAAGCCTGCATCCGAGCTTCCTATTACTGCAGCTGATGTTGCAGAGATTGTGGAATTGATAAATCTCGGTGAACTCACAGATAAGTTAGCTCGCCAAGTCGTCGAATCTGTAATTAATGGCGAAGGTAGACCAAAAGAAATTATTGCAACAAAAGGAATCAAAGTTGTTTCGGACGATTCAGCTCTAATGTCTGCGATTGAAAAGGCAATTGCCGCCCAACCTGATGTTGCAGAAAAAGTTCGAGGTGGCCATATTCCGGCAGCCGGCGCCCTAATCGGTGCAGTTATGAAAGAGACTAAGGGGCAAGCAGATGCCGCTAAAGTTAGAGAATTACTTCTTAAGCATTTAGGACAGGGTGCATGAGTAAGAATCCGATGAAGCCACGTTCGTACTTGGTTACGGATGGACTTGAGCGCGCACCGGCTCGCGGCATGCTCCGAGCCGTCGGAATGAAAGATGAAGATTTTGATAAACCACAAATCGGTATCGCATCATCTTGGAATGAAGTAACTCCTTGTAATTTATCGCTAGATAGATTGGCAAAAGCTTCAAAAGAAGGCGTTATCAAAGCCGGCGGTTTTCCGATGCAATTTGGAACTATCTCTGTCTCAGATGGCATCTCTATGGGACACGAAGGAATGCATTTCTCATTAGTTTCCAGAGAAGTAATCGCAGATTCAGTTGAAACTGTAATGGAAGCTGAACGGTTAGATGGAATGGTTACCTTTGCAGGCTGCGATAAATCTCTACCTGGAATGATGATGGCAGCCGCCAGAATTAATGTCGCAAGCGTCTTTGTTTATGCAGGTTCCATCATGCCTGGAAAAGTTGATGGTAGAGATGTAACAATTATCGATGCTTTTGAAGCTGTCGGCGCCTGCGCGCGTGGCTTAATCTCTGAAGAAGAAGTAGAGAAGATTGAACGTGCGATCTGTCCTGGCGAAGGTGCATGTGGCGGTATGTATACCGCTAATACGATGGCATCTATTGGAGAAGCGCTTGGACTTTCTCTTCCGGGATCTGCAGCTCCGCCTTCTATTGATCGAAGAAGAGATAACTATGCAATTAAATCTGGTGAAGCGGTAGTCGAGTTAATTAGAAAAGGAATTCGTACTCGCGATATCCTCACTAAAGAAGCATTTGAGAATGCAATTACTATTTTGATGGCGCTTGGTGGCTCCACAAATGCAGTTCTACACCTTCTAGCAATCGCACATGAAGCTCGCGTTCCACTTACTTTGGAAGATTTCCACCGAGTTGGATCAAAGGTACCGTTACTTGGCGATCTCAAGCCATTCGGCAAATATGTTATGAATGATGTCGATAAAGTCGGCGGAGTCCCAGTCGTTTTGAAGGCGCTTTTTGATGCCGGATTAATTCATGGCGATTGCCTAACTGTTACTGGAAAGACAATGGCAGAAAATCTTGCAGAGATTGCCCCACCAGATCCAGATGGCCAAATCTTAAAATCTACAAAGAGTGCAATCGCTGCTAGCGGCGGCATAACTATTCTCGGCGGTTCGCTTGCTCCAGATGGCGCCGTAACAAAAGTTGCTGGAGTTGGCGTTGATATTTTTGAAGGTCCGGCGAGAGTTTTTGATCGCGAACAGAGCGCAATGGATGCGCTAGAGAATGGAACGATTCAAGCTGGCGATGTAGTTGTAATTAGATATGAAGGTCCTAAAGGTGGACCTGGAATGCGTGAAATGTTAATGATCACCGGCGCAATTAAGGGCGCAGGATTAGGTAAATCAGTTTTGCTTATTACTGATGGACGATTCTCTGGCGGAACAACTGGATTATGCGTTGGCCATGTCGCACCTGAAGCAGTTGATGGTGGACCAATTGCGTTGGTAAAAGATGGCGATCGAATTCGCATAGATGTAAATGCAAGAACTCTTGATTTGCTAGTTGAACCAAGTGAATTAGCGGAACGACGAAAAACCTTTAAGCCGTTACCACCCCGATATACGCATGGAGTTCTCTCCAAGTACACGAAATTGGTGGGTTCGGCCTCACGAGGCGCCGTCTGCGATTAGTTTCACATGTTGAGATAGGAATCTCAGGGGTTGACTCACCCCAATCGGGGAATGGATAATTAAGGCATGACAACGAACACAATCTCTCTATCAGTGGTGGTGATTCGTTGCGCGTGATCTAAATAAAAGATCACGCGCACCCTCAGGAAACTGAGGGTTTTTCCATTAGTAGGGCAAAAATAAAAATAAGGGAAGCAGAAAGGAGTCAGAGATGAGTGAACAGATAACCGGGGCACAGTCACTAGTGAAATCGCTAGAGAGTGCTGGCGTAGATGTCATGTTTGGAATCCCTGGCGGCGCAATTCTTCCTGCTTACGATCCAATATTTGATTCAAAGATCAGACATATTTTGGTTCGCCACGAACAAGGCGCTGGCCATGCAGCAACTGGATATGCGCAAGCAACTGGAAAAGTTGGAGTTTGTATTGCAACCTCTGGACCTGGCGCAACCAATTTAGTTACTCCACTGGCTGATGCTCATATGGATTCAGTTCCTATGGTTGCAATAACTGGGCAGGTTCCTGGACCCGCAATTGGTACCGATGCATTCCAAGAGGCAGATATTCGCGGTGTGACAATGCCTGTTACTAAGCACAATTACTTGATTACAAATCCAGATGATATTCCGCGAGCGATTGCCGAAGCCTTTTACATTGCCAATTCAGGACGACCTGGACCAGTGTTGGTAGATATTGCAAAAGATGCCCTACAGAAAATGACTGGTTTCAATTATCCGAAGAAGCTGGAATTAAGAGGTTACCGACCACAGATCGAACCCGATAAGCAAGCAATCAGAGATGCGGCATCGTTGATTGCAGAATCTAGTAAGCCAGTCTTCTATATTGGCGGTGGCGTGATTAAGGCAAACGCGGCAAAAGAATTGTTGCAACTTGCCGAAGTTGTTGGCGCTCCAGTTGTCACAACACTGATGGCACGTGGCGCTTTCCCTGATAGTAACAAACAGCATCTCGGTATGCCGGGCATGCATGGCACTGTTGCAGCGGTAACCGCGCTACAAAAAGCAGATCTCTTAATAACTTTGGGCGCACGATTCGATGATCGAGTAACAGGAAAATTAAGCAGCTTTGCCGTCAATGCAAAGATAATTCATGCCGATATTGATCCAGCAGAAATTGGAAAGAATCGTTTTGCAGATGTCCCATTAATTGGGGATCTACTTCCAACGATAAAAGCCCTAATTCCTGCGGTTAAGGATGCCTTTAAGAAGCGTCAACCTGATTTAACTACATGGTGGCGTCAGATGAACTCGCTGCGTGAGACTTATCCATTGGGTTATAACGAACCTGAGGATGGTTCATTATCGCCACAATATGTAATTGAACGCATTGGTGAAATTACTGGACCTGATGCGATTTATGTTGCAGGTGTTGGTCAGCATCAGATGTGGGCTTCACAATTTATCAAATATGAAAAGCCACGAACTTGGCTTAACTCTGGCGGCCTAGGAACTATGGGTTACGCAGTTCCGGCAGCGATGGGTGCAAAGGTCGGCGCACCCAATACGCCAGTCTGGGCAATTGATGGTGATGGTTGTTTCCAAATGACTAATCAAGAATTAGTGACTTGCTCGCTTAATAACATCCCAATCAAGGTAGCAATTATCAACAATGAAAGTTTGGGAATGGTTCGTCAGTGGCAATCACTCTTCTATCAAGGCCGATATTCAAATACTGATTTGCATTCAAAACGAATTCCAGATTTTGCAAAACTTGCTGAAGCGATGGGATGTGTTGGTCTGCGATGTGAATCAAAGGCTGATGTGGACAAAATCATCAAAGAGGCAAATGCAATTAATGATGCGCCTGTCGTTGTTGACTTTAGCGTTCATCGCGATGCGATGGTCTGGCCGATGGTTGCAGCAGGAACTTCAAACGATGACATCATGATTGCGCGCGAAATGGCGCCTGACTGGGATTCACAGGAGTTATAAAGATGGCCCAACATACTCTTGCAGTTCTCGTTGAAAATAGCCCTGGTGTATTGGCTCGCGTTGCTGGTCTCTTTTCACGACGTGGATACAACATAGATTCTTTGGCAGTAGGGCCAACCGAAGATCCAAAGGTCTCCAGAATGACAATAGTCTTGAATTTAGAAGGGCATGCACTAGATCAAGTAAGCGCCCAGTTATTTAAACTCGTTAATGTCATTGGTATTCAAGAGATGAAAGATGCAAATACTCGTCAGCGAGAACTCCTATTTGTAAAGGTAGCTACAAAACGGGCTGATATCGAGCCATTACTAAAGGATTTTCAAGCCCAAATTGTTGAAGAGAGCGGAAATTCGACAGTTGTTCAAGTAGTTGCGACTGCAAAGGATTCGGCAAATCTATTGGAAAAGTTAGGTAAATACGGAGTCCGCGAACTTGTTCAATCTGGCGCAATTGCCATTGAACTAAGTGAGCAGACCTTGGCCGAACAGACAGCACTAGAAACTGGCTTAGCGAGTTCAGAGACACAATCTCAACTCGAGGATTATCAGAACTAAATACAAAAGCGACCGAAGAGAAAGAGGCAAAGATGGCAACGATCTATCACGAAGAGGATGCTGATCTATCAGTAATCCAAGGGAGAAAAGTTGCAGTTATCGGATACGGATCACAGGGACATGCACATGCCTTGAATCTTCGCGATAGCGGAGTAGATGTTCGAGTCGGTCTTGCAGAAGGTTCGAAATCTAGGGCAAAGGCAGAACAAGAAGGCCTTAAAGTTTTATCGGTCGCTGATGCAGTTAAGGAAGCAACTGTGATTATGTTGCTCGCACCAGATCATAAGCAGCGTCATATCTATAAAGAATCGATTGAACCAAATCTAAAGCCAGGCGATGCACTTTTCTTCGGACATGGATTCAATATTCGCTTCGGATATATAAAGCCACCCGCAAATGTTGATGTTTGCATGGTTGCACCTAAAGGTCCAGGTCATTTAGTGCGACGAGAGTTTGCAGCAGGCCGAGGCGTTCCAGATATTGTCGCGGTGGAACAAGATGCGACTGGAAATGCCTGGCCGCTAACACTTTCCTATGCCAAGGCGATGGGCGGATTACGTGCCGGCGCAATTCTCACAACATTTACCGAAGAGACTGAAACCGACTTGTTCGGAGAACAATCAGTACTTTGTGGTGGCGCCTCACAACTAGTTATGTATGGATTTGAAACGTTAATTGAAGCTGGCTACCAACCAGAAGTTGCATATTTTGAATGTCTTCACGAACTTAAATTGATTGTTGATTTGATGTATGAAGGTGGAATTGCAAAGCAGCGCTGGTCAGTTTCAGATACAGCTGAATACGGCGACTATATCTCTGGACCGCGTGTTATTGACCCACATGTCAAAGAGAACATGAAGGCAGTACTTTCCGATATTCAAAGCGGAGCTTTCGCAAAGCGATTTATCGATGACCAGGATGCTGGAGCACCTGAATTTAAATCACTTCGTGCAAAAGGCGAGAGCCATCCGATTGAAAAAGTTGGTCGCGAACTTCGCTCCATGATGTCTTGGGTAAAAGCCGCAAATAAGGATGATTACCGAGAGGGATCGGCCGCGCGTGACTAAACCAGTTGTGTTGATTGCAGAGGAGTTAAGTCCAGCGACTATGAGTGCGCTGGGACCAGATTTTGAGATACGCCATTGTGATGGCGCAGATCGCGGTGAACTCCTTAAATCTCTAAGTAACGGAGTCGATGCAGTATTGATTCGCTCCGCTACAAAGATGGATGCAGAAGCAATCAGCGCTGCTAAAGGTTTAAAAGTTATTGCGCGTGCTGGTGTAGGTCTAGACAATGTCGATATCCCGGCAGCCACAGCAGCTGGAGTCATGGTTGTTAATGCGCCCACTTCAAATATTGTTAGCGCTGCAGAGTTAGCAATTGCGCTTTTACTTGCTTGCGCTCGATATGTAACCCCTGCACATGCCGCGTTACAAAATGGCAAATGGGCTAGATCGAAATACACCGGGGCCGAATTATTTGAAAAGACGCTTGGTGTTGTTGGCTTTGGAAGAATCGGGCAGCTAGTTGCACAACGTATGCAGGCTTTTGGCATGAATGTAATTGCTTACGATCCATACCTACAACCGTCTAGAGCAGCTCAACTTGGTGTTGATCTAGTCTCATTAGATCAATTACTTACTGACTCTGATTTCATCACAATTCATCTGCCAAAGACAAAAGAGACTGCCAATTTAATTGGAGTAGAAGCGCTTAAAAAAGTTAAACCAACTGTAAGAATTATTAATGCAGCGCGCGGTGGAGTTCTAGATGAAGCTGCGCTATTTGATGCACTGACGCAAGGTCGAGTAGCTGGAGCGGGCCTTGATGTTTTTGCAACTGAGCCTTGTACTGATTCGCCATTATTTAAGTTGGAGAATGTAGTAGCCACGCCACATTTAGGCGCTTCAACAGATGAAGCACAAGAGCGCGCTGGAATTGCAGTCGCTGTATCTGTTCGTAAGGCATTGGCCGGTGAATTAGTTCCTGATGCAGTAAATGTTAAAGGTGGCGAAATCCATGAAGAGATCAGACCAGCGTTGCCTCTTGTTGAGAAACTTGCTCAGGTCGCAACTTCACTTGCGGATGAACTTCCAGTTTCAATTGAAGTAATTGTTCGAGGTGAAGTTAGTGAATATG
>CAZCQR010000006.1:0-6921 GCA_964500885.1 uncultured Clavibacter sp. | reverse complement strand
GATGAACTTCCAGTTTCAATTGAAGTAATTGTTCGAGGTGAAGTTAGTGAATATGACTGTTCGGTTCTCGCAACATCAGCTCTTAAAGGAGCCCTAGTTGCAACTGGAGCTGAAGACGTCACATATGTCAATGCTCCGGGATTAGCTCAGGAGAGAGGTTTCACCTCTTCAATCTTTACCGATCCAGTAAGTCCTGAATACCGAAATATGATTTCATTAAAGGCAGCTTTTGGTAACGGAATTCATTTAACCGTTGATGGCACCCTAATGGGAATCAAAAAAGCGGAAAAAATTATTGCAATTGATAAGTTCGATTTAGATCTGCAGCCGACAGATTATCTGTTGTTCTTGAAGTATTCAGATCGACCTGGCGTCGTTGGAATTGTTGGCGAGAGTCTCGGAAAAGCGAATATAAATATTGCAAGTATGCAAGTTGCCAGAAGTTCGGCTGGTGGTGAGGCGCTCATGGTAATCACAGTCGATTCTGCAATACCACAGGATTTAGTTGAGAAAGTTGGTTCTGCTACTGGAGCCACGTTAGCGAGAACGGTATCCCTACGATAATGAGAAAGATAAAACTTGCAGTTATTGCTGGCGATGGCATCGGTCCTGAAGTTGTTGCAGAAGGTTTGAAAGTCCTCAATGGTGTTAGCTCTAAATATGGCTTTGCAATTGAGAAGAAAGAATTTGAACTTGGTGCGAAGTTTTGGCATAAAACTGGTGAAACTCTGCCAGATGCAACCCTTGAAGAATTAAAGGGTTTCGATGTAATACTTCTTGGCGCTGTTGGAGATCCTTCAGTTCCGAGCGGTGTTCTAGAGCGCGGATTGCTTCTAAAACTTAGATTTGCATTTGATCAATATATAAATCTGCGCCCAGCAAGACTTTATGCGGGCGTCAAAGGACCACTGAAGACCGAGGCAAAGATTGATTTTGTAGTTGTTCGTGAAGGTACCGAAGGTCCATATGTTGGCGCCGGCGGAGTTCTTGCAGAAGGAACTGCCTCTGAGATTGCGACCGAAGAGAGTTTAAATACTAGAAAAGGCGCAGAGCGAGTTATTAGGGATGCATTTGCAAGGGCTATGAAGCGCCCAAGAAAGAAATTGACATTAGTTCATAAGAATAATGTTTTGGTTCGCGCTGGCGGCCTATGGACTAGAACTTTTGCAGAAGTTGCTAAGGAGTTTCCAGAAGTCCAAACAGATTACTTGCATGTAGATGCGGCTTCCATGTTTTTTGTTACAAATCCGGATCGCTTTGATGTAGTTGTTACAGATAACTTATTTGGCGATATTTTGACTGATATCGCTGCTGCAATCTGCGGCGGAATTGGTCTTGCCGCTTCAGGAAATATTAATCCCGAAGGAAAGTTTCCATCCATGTTTGAACCGGTTCATGGCTCAGCGCCCGATATTGCAGGTAAAGGGATAGCTGATCCAACTGCGACAGTGATGTCAGTTGCCATGATGTTACGTCATCTTGGTCAGGATGCCGCTGCCTCAGATATTGAAATGGCGGTTGAAAAGGATCTTGCAAATCGTGGCGATGCAAAGCGAAGCACTTCTGAGATTGGCGACGCTTTATTGGAGGCGGTAAAGTGAAAATCAATGTAAAGCTAAACCCAAATGTAGTTTCGGATTCTGACCGTGAAAAATTTGTTGCTGAACCAGGTTTTGGAAAATACTTCACAGACCACATGGTTGCTGCGGAATGGAATCAAGCTTCCGGTTGGGGCGACGCAAATGTTTTGGCCTATGGTCCAATATCACTAGATCCAGCTGCGATGGTTTTTCACTATGGTCAAGAAATATTTGAAGGCATGAAAGCGTATAGACAACCAGATGGCTCTATTTCATTATTTCGCCCAGATGCAAATGGTGCACGGTTCAATAGAAGCGCTGCCCGAATTGCGTTACCGGAAATTCCTGTAACTGACTTTGTTGCATGTGTCGAAGCGCTAGTGAAGCAAGATGCGAAATGGGTTCCAAGTAAGGTCGGGGAATCTCTTTATTTGCGGCCATTTATGATTGCTACCGAAGTAGGTCTTGGAGTTAGACCGACAAATAAAGCGCTATTTTCAGTAATTGCTACACCAGCAGCTGCATACTTCAATGCATCGAAGGCAGTTACAGTTTGGATTTCCACCGAATATGTCCGCGCAGCGCTTGGTGGCACTGGAGAAGCAAAATGTGGCGGCAACTATGCCGCTTCACTATTGGCACAACAGCAAGCGGCAAAAGAAGGTTGCGATCAGGTTGTCTGGCTCGATGCTAAGGAGCGGCGCTGGGTTGAGGAAATGGGCGGCATGAATCTCTATTTTGTTAAAGGCCGCGGTAAGGATGCAACCATTTTCACGCCAAAACTAACTGGAACTTTATTGGCCGGAATCACCAGAGATTCAATTTTGACTGCTGCAAAAGATCTTGGTTACAAGACAGAAGAAGGAATGATAAATATTGATGAGTGGCGCGATGGCGTTGCTTCTGGTGATATTTCTGAGATTTTTGCCTGCGGTACTGCAGCAGTAATTGCACCGATTGGGACTGCAAAGAGTGCACAAGGAACTTGGATAACTGGCGACGGCAATCCCGGACCAATAACTATGGAGATTCGTAATCATTTGCTGGGAATCCAACATGGAACTGTTGCTGATAAGCATGGTTGGATGAGAAAGGTCTGCTAGTGACAATCTCTGATTCATTCCATGTATATGACACGACGCTTCGCGATGGCGCACAGCAAGAAGGATTGAATCTCTCGGTACATGACAAGTTAACAATTGCGCGTCACTTAGATGATCTGGGTGTCGGTTTCATCGAAGGCGGATGGCCTGGAGCTAATCCAAAAGATACGGAATTCTTCAAACTCGCGAAGAAAGAATTGAAATTAAAGAACGCTACTTTCGTAGCCTTTGGCGCTACCCGGCGACCAAATGTAAAGGCTAGTGAAGATGCGTTACTTCTTGCACTAGCTGAGTCTGGCGCTCCAGCTGTAACTCTGGTTGCCAAATCTCATGATCGACATGTTGAGTTGGCACTTCGCACAACGCTTAATGAAAATTTAGCGATGATTAAGGAATCAATTGACTTTCTAAAAGCAGGTGGTCAGCGAGTATTTCTTGATGCGGAACACTTCTTTGATGGTTACCGATCCAATCCGAATTACGCTTTAGAGGTAGTACGAGTTGCGGCTGAGGCGGGCGCCGATGTGGTGGCACTTTGCGACACCAACGGTGGAATGTTGCCTGATGAATTATCCCAAGTGGTTCATGAGGTACTTGGAAAGAGTTCCGCCCGCCTTGGAATTCATTGCCACAATGACACTGGCTGTGCAATCGCAAATTCCCTTGCTGCAGTTGCTGCAGGTGCAACCCATGTTCAAGGAACAATTAATGGTTATGGCGAGCGAACTGGAAATGCAGATTTAGTTTCAATTATTGCTAATCTTCAATTGAAGAAGAAGCAACAAGTATTGCCTGAAGGAAAGTTGGAAGAAGCTTTTCGAATTTCACATGCAGTCGCAGAAGTTACAAATGTTTCACCGAGTGCAAGGCAGCCATATGTAGGAGTTTCTGCTTTCGCTCATAAAGCTGGACTCCATGCTTCAGCAATCAAGGTCGATCCTGCGATGTATCAACATGAAGATCCAGAGCGGGTTGGAAACGATATGCGAATGTTGGTTTCAGATATGGCGGGAAGAGCTTCTATTGAGCTGAAGTCACAGGAACTTGGAATTGATATCGGTAACGATAAATCTGTCACCTCTCGAATTGTTGAACGTGTAAAGGATTTGGAAGCGAAGGGCTTTACCTTTGAGGCCGCTGATGCATCATTTGAATTGTTACTTCGAGAAGAAGTAGAAGGTAGACGGCCGAAATACTTCACAATTGAAAAATGGGAGACAACGGTTGATCAAAATGCAGATCGCTCGGTAACTTCAAGAGCGCACGTAGTAGTAAATGTAAAGGGTAAGCGAATTGAATCAAGTGGAACTGGAAATGGTCCGGTCAACGCAATTGATAATGCGCTTCGCAATGGCTTAGAAAGCATGTTCCCTGAGCTAAAAGGTTTGGAGTTAACAGATTACAAGGTAAGAATTCTGGAAGGAAGACTTGGAACTGGGGCAGTGACCCGAGTGCTCGTGGAAACTAGCGACGGCACGGGTGAATGGAACACTGTGGGAGTTCACGAAAATGTTATAGCCGCTTCAGCTATGGCGTTGGAAGATGCGTTGACATATGGTCTGCTTCGTAAGGGCGCGATACCAGAGTAGGAGTAAGCATGACGAGCGCAATTAGAAGAGGCGCAAGAATCAGCGCAGATGAAGGCAGCGAATGGCTAAGAACGCGAATGTTGCAACTAAGAATTTCTGGTTTAGAAGAGTTACATCAAAGAAGTGGAATTGATCGAGGTTCGATATCAAGATATTTCCGACAAGAGCGAGTACCAGGCGTCGATGTAATTGCACCGCTCTGTCAGGCGCTGGAAGTTTCGCCAGAAACTTTATTGATTGCGCTAGGCGCTATTGAGAAGCGCTCTCGTTAATTCCTAGCCCTGATAATTAATGAATCGCCTTCTCTTATAAAGGTCCTGGGGAAATCATCATCGGACCAGAGACGGTGGATATGAGCAATTTCTTCATTTGTCAGAGAGCTGGCGCATAGATCCAGAATGTCATCAAAGTCATGGCTGGGTCCGATGATCACTCTTATTAAGTCACTTTCCTTACTCAAATCTGGAACGAGACAGTTGTCATCGACTACCAGTTCAATCATTTTTTCGCCCCTTTCTTCATCTCGAATTACCGCATCTGCTGGTGACATTCGACGTGACCGATTCACAAGTAAAGAGGCTGTTCGTACCTAAGTGTTGCGTATTAGCAACGCTGTGTCCACGGTCGGATTAGTCGGAATTTGAGTAACCTTTTAACCGTGGCTATCGAGCGCGCTCTGGAAAGTTCATATGTCGACCATTTGAGAAATGTCAGGAATCTCTCAGAAAACTCAATAAAGGCTTATCTTGCAGATTTAGAGTCAATGATTACTCATGTAAACCAAATGGGTGTCACAGATTTCGCAACCTTGGAGCTAAATCACTTACGTTCTTGGCTATCAAATCTACAGAGTAAAGGTGGCGCACGTTCTTCCATAACTCGTCGAGTTGTTTCTATTCGAGCTTTTACATATTGGGCTGCAAAAAATGGCTGGTTGCCACGAGATATCGGCAGAGATCTGGTTGCGCCAAAGCCGGAGAGAACTCTGCCTGAAATTATTGATGTAGAGAATGCGGTTAATGCAATTAAGGCATTGGAAGTTCGCGTCGGCGAGGAAGAATCACCAATGTCTTACCGAGATCTGGCTGTAATTGAAATTCTTTACGGAACCGGAATTCGAGTCTCTGAGCTAGTAGGTCTAAATGTCGAAGATATCGATAGGAGTAGAAACACCATAAGAATTCTAGGTAAGGGAAGTAAAGAGAGAGTTGTGCCAATTGGAATTCCGGCCCTCAAGGCAATTGATCAGTACCTGAAGTTCGGACGGGTTAAATTTGCTAATCAGAATTCCGGATCTGCTCTATTTCTTGGCGGTCGCGGGAAACGGATTGACCAGCGGATTGTTAGAACCATTGTTTACCAAGCAACAGAAGTAGTCGGCAAGGGAATCAAATTAGGACCACACGCACTCAGACATTCGGCTGCAACACATCTACTCGAAGGTGGAGCCGATTTACGAACAGTGCAGGAAATATTGGGACACGCATCTTTATCCACAACACAGATTTATACCCATGTAACTGAAGAGAGATTAAAGAAGGCTTACGAGCAAGCACACCCTCGCGCTTAACTATTTATTGGATGTTCACTTTCAAGCACTCGAATAGTTTTTGATTTAGATCTCATGACTAACGAGTTAGATTTAATATGTCGGCTAGAGAAGCGAATACCTCGCAGTAACTCACCATCTGTAATTCCGGTAGCTGCAAAGAAGACATCATCCCCAGATACCAAATCATTTGTTGTTAATACTTGATTTATTTCGATACCACGAGACCTAATCAATTCTTTATCTACATCATTTCTTGGATGGAGAATTCCTTGGATTTCACCGCCTAGACACTTCATCGCACAAGCCGCGATAATCCCCTCGGGAGTTCCACCAATTCCCATCAGGACATCAATTCCAGTGCCTTCTCTTGCCGCCTCAACCGCTCCGGCAACATCGCCATCGGTTATAAATTTAATACGCGCGCCAACTTCTCGAATTTCTCTTACCAGTTCGTCATGACGAGGGCGATCTAGCAGCATCACTGTAAGCGAAGAGAGCTCTCGACCTTTTGCTTTTGCAATCTTCTCTAGATTCACCTTTGTTGGCGCGGTTATATCAATAACGCCGGCAGCTTCAGGACCGACAACAATTTTTCTCATGTAATAAATAGAGCTGGGATTAAACATTGTTCCGCGTTCGGCGAGCGCTATTACGCTGAGTGCATTTGCCATACCTTTAGATGTAAGAGTTGTGCCATCTATTGGATCTACTGCAACATCAACCTTAGGACCTGACTTATCACCCACAGATTCGCCATTAAAAAGCATCGGCGCTTCATCTTTCTCGCCTTCACCGATAACAATTACGCCATCCATTGCGACGGTGTTGATCATCTTCCGCATCCCATCAACGGCAGATTGATCAGCTTCGTTCTTCATTCCACGTCCAATCCAACGTGAAGCTGCGATTGCCGCAGTCTCGGTGACCCTGACTAATTCGAGAGCTAGATTGCGAGATGCCTGCTTTTCATTCACTACAACAATCTACTCTCGACTTTTTTCATTCCTGAGCGAGCCCAGGAGTGGATTTTTGGGTCAAATCCCTCGGGTAGGATTTCGCCTGCACAGATGACCTCTGTGACTTCACGCGTCTACCGC
>CAZCQR010000005.1:20769-37592 GCA_964500885.1 uncultured Clavibacter sp. | reverse complement strand
TTGAATTGGCGCTATCCAATACTGCAATCGCATCTCGGGGTTTGACATCGATTCTGACTTCTCCGGTCAAGAAATTTCTAGATATGTCAACGGAATCTACCCATACCAAATTTCTAAGCCTTGAAGTGATTGCTCTCTTATCGACTCTTGCTAATGGCTCGCCAATTGAGATAACGCTTGGAGCTTTGGCAATTTCTAATTTGATCTGATTTACGATTTTACTTTCGCTATCAAGATAGGAAATCTTTTTTACGGGGAAGATATTTGACCAACCAAATAGATACGAAGCACCTACGAGCACAACTATTGAAACGAGAGTGATCGCAGATCTTCTTCCGTTTCGTTTCATTGATTCTGTAAGTTCTCCAAGATAAGCGGTGCCAGCGAACTGACATCGCCCGCTCCAAGAGTCACAACGAGATCTCCACTCTTTGCATCTGCGACAACTTTAGATATTACCTCTGGCATCGATGGCTCGTATGTAACTTTTTCTTTCGCCATTCGCTTGGCTATTGCAGCAGATGTGACACCAGGTATTGGCTCCTCTCCTGCTGGGTATATTTCAAGTAAGTAGGTGTGATCGGCATTGGCTAATTCCTCTGCAAAAGCTGGAAGAAATGCCTGGGTTCGCGAAAATCTATGTGGTTGATAAACAACTAGTAGGCGACCAGCTCCCACAAAGCGACGCGCTGTCTCCAGAGTTGCTTTAATTTCGGTTGGATGATGGCCGTAGTCATCGACGACAGTTACTCCGTTGACCGTCCCTTTAATCTCAAATCGACGTCGCGCTCCGGTGAATGAATTCAATCCATCCAAAACACTTTGATACGGGGCGCCCAACTCAATTGATGCCGCTAAGGCTGCCGTTGCATTGAGCAGGTTGTGGGCTCCGGGAACCAATAAATTTAACTCACCAAGTACTCGCCCTTTACTTGTTATTCGAGCTATCGAGCCCTTCGGATTGAGCACTACTCTATTAATAAGGTAGTCCGGGTCACCGGTTGCTCCATAAGTAATGAGTTTTACTGAACTCTCTGTGATTCGATTAATCAATCGTCCAACGCCAGGATCATCACTACAAACAACTAGGAACTCTGAGACTGTATTGGTGAAATCTTCGAATAATTGATCGATTTGATTAATGTCTTTGAAGTTATCAACGTGGTCAAGTTCAATATTAGTGATTATGGCTCCAGTGGGTTTGTATGAAGTAAAGGAACCATCAGATTCGTCGGCTTCTACAACAAAAATATCTCCCGAGCCGTGATGCGCGTTTGTTCCAGAATTCTTAATGGATGCTCCTATCGCAAATGATGGATCTAATCCACTTCGTTGTAATGCGACGGTCAGCATAGATGTCGTAGTCGTTTTTCCATGAGTTCCTGCTACTGCCACAGAGCGCCGACCGATTAATAATTCTGCAAGCGCCTCTGCCCTGCCGAGAATTCTTATTCCATTTGATCGAGCGGAGACTATCTCTGGGTTTGAATCTGGAATTGCACTAGATCTGACAATCAAATCTGCATCTTTAATATTTTCGGCGTTATGCCCTACATAGATTTTTATTCCTTGTGCGCGCAGTCCATCTAGCGCGACCGATTCATGAATATCACTTCCTGATACGAAGCCACCTCGAGCAGCAATGACTTTCGCGATACCGCTCATGCCGGAACCGCCAATTCCGACGAAGTGTGTCCTAAGTTCTGAAATATCTCGTAGAGTCATGACCTAGTCCGCAACTCTCATCGACTTCAACACCAGATTGGCAATTTGATCTGCCGCATTTTGGTGCAGTGTATTTCTCGCGTTGCTACTGCTTCTCGCTTTTTCAAGCTGGGAAGATAGATTTCGTTCCAACCAATTTTCCTTGAGCTCTGCTTCATTCACTACTATGGCAAATCCTTCAACTTCAAGTTCATGCGCATTTAGAAACTGCTCCCCATTGCCGTGTGGCAAGGGAACCAGAATCGCACTCGAATTGGTACTTTGAATCTCAGCACAAGTAACCGCACCGCTACGAGTGAGAAGTAGATCTGCAGCTAGGTAGATACTCGCCATATCGTGAAAATACGACATGGGGCGATAGTTCTCTCTCACTTCTGGCAGAACATTCGCCATACCTAGAGCATGAATTATTTGAACCCGATTGGAACTCTCGCTCTGTAGAAACTCAGCAACGGCTTGATTTAGCGACCTTGAACCTTGAGAGCCCCCAAATACAGCAACCAATGGAAGATCTGGGTTTAAGCCAAGTTCGTTAAGAAATTTAGAACGTAACTCTCTTCGAACTTTCTGATCAAGATTGCCAACTTTGGAAATTTCATTTCTGATTGGCATGCCACTCAAAATTGCTGATGGCCAGATACTCAGAAGCGATGGAAAATTTACTGCGGTGGCTACCGCAAATTTCCTTCCTAAGCGATTTGCCCATCCAGGTTTTGCATTCGCCTCATGAATAATTATTGGAACGGAAGTAATTCTGGCTGCTATGTAACTTGCAGCGCTAACGTAACCGCCAAACCCAACTAGTGCAGAAGCACCTTTGCAAATTTTAGATGCGGCCAAGATAGCTTTGATTAGGTTTACAGGAAAGGTAAGGAACTCTTTTGATACGCGACGCGGCATAGCAACTTTGGGGATAACTTTTAATACGTAGCCTCGACTAGGAATTAGGGTTTGCTCTAACTTGCTATTAGTGCCAATGAACTCACAAGATATTTCCGGATCTTTAGCTCCCAAAGCATCAGCAACTGCCAAGGCAGGCTCAATATGTCCCGCAGTTCCACCGCCAGCGAAAATCACTTTTTGCTTCACAGAGATTATCCTCTAGCAATCTTTGCGCTCTTGCGTTCAGCTATCTCTCTGGCGATTTCCGGATCGCGCTTCAAGACGCCCAAAACATAACCAATGGCAACAAAGGTTGCTATCAATGAAGATCCACCGTAGGAAATGAATGGCAAGGTAACTCCAACTACGGGAAGAACGCTTATTACGCTTCCAACGTTCATTAAGACCTGAATCGTTATCCAAGAACCTATGCCTGCAATTACATATCTATCGAATGAATTTTCAGCACGGATCGCAACTCTGAAAATTGCCAAGATTAGAATCGCAAAGAGAAATAGAACTACCAGAGCTCCAAGTAAGCCAAGTTCTTCACCAATTACAGAGAAGATAAAGTCAGTATGCGCTGCCGGCAAATTTCCCCATTTTTGTTTTCCAGAGCCAAGTCCAGAACCAAAAATTCCACCTGAAGCCAATCCCATCAAACTATGTGCCTGCTGCCAACCTGCGCTCTTAAAATTCTCTTCAGAGAATGGATCTGAGAATGCCGCAAATCTACTAAGTCGAGTTTGATTTGTTGCGATTAATGCAATTGCGCCAATTGCAACTAAGCCAAGCAGAGTCGCCAAATGACGCATATTAATTCCTGAGATAAAGAGGATGCCGCAGACAATTCCAGCAACAACTGTTGCAGTACCAAGATCTCGTCCAATCAAAATAAAACCCATAACCAGCAAGATTCCTGGTAATAATTTTGGTACCGGATTATTGATACCAGTTCTTTCAATCTGCAGATCATTTCGTTTGAGCATCAACGCGCACCACATTATTAGGCCAAATTTTGCAAACTCACTTGGTTGAATTGAAAAACTACCAAATTCAATCCAGTTTCTATTTCCTCCCACTTCCTTTCCGACTCCTGGTATCTGTGGAAGTACTAGAAAGAAAATTGATATCACTAGAGCGAAGCGTGCTTGCAAGAGCCAGAGTCTCTCCTTTAAATTCACCGCAAGCCAAGCTAGAAATATTGAAATGCCCAGGAAAATTGCTTGTCTGAAAACTACTGCAAATGAGTTTCCCGACTCGGTCAGGGCTTGTACTGAACTTGCACTTAGGACCATTACTAAACCTAGAGCAGAGAGGATTGATATAGAACCCAGTATTAAGTAGTAAGCAGATGCTGGACTGGCAAATAATGTTTTACGGTTTAGCATTTATGATCCGCCTAACTGAGTCTGCAAACTTATTTCCCCTATCGGCATAATTCTCAAATTGGTCCATTGAGGCGCAAGCTGGTGCCAAAAGAACTGTGTCGCCACTCGTCGCATGAATCTCTGCAATTCTTACAACTTCATCCATAAGTTCTGCGCTTGACTGCTTATCTGAGATCAGGTGAATACCTACATGTGGTGCAAACTTAGAAAGCGCACTAGCGATAATTCCTGCATCAGTTCCAATCAAAATCGCAAATTTGATTCGACTTGCTGTGCTCTGTATTAGTTGGTCCATTTGTGCATCTTTAGCCAGCCCACCTGCAATCCAAATAGAGCTCAATTGAGATCTAAGTGCAGCTTCTGCTGCATGAGGGTTAGTGGCTTTGGAATCATCAATCCATTTAATTCCCTGGTAATCAAGAATTAACTGCAGCCGGTGATTATCAAGTCTGAAACCTTGCAGCGCCTCTCTAATCGAGGCGACTGAAATTCCAGCTATCCGAGCTAGACCCGCTGCCGCCATTGCATTTGCCACATTATGAGGAACAGCTGGTGAAATATCGTTAAGCTCAAATAGAACTTCTGCATCTCCGCTCGTAAAAGCGCGATCGACTATTAGATTTTCCACTAGACCGATTTCTCCGCTTCTAGGAGTTTGTAAAGTGTAGGAATATGACGCTGCAGCAGATTCTCGAGCCTTGTCAAGATTCGCATCATCACCATTAACAATCATTCGTTTTGACATTTTCGCAAGGCGCAATTTTGCATCTAGATAATTCTGAAATGATCCATGCCAATCAATATGATCCTCTGCAATATTCAAAATGGCGCCAGCCTCAAATTGAGCCTCTTTGCTCCAACTCAATTGAAATGACGAAAGTTCCAAGATAAGCGTGGCGAGCGAAGAATCACCCGCAAACTCAATGACGGTATCGCCGACATTTCCGCAGGCTCGAGTAGGCACTCCACCCTTTTTGAATATTTCTTCAGCCATCTGAACGGTTGTCGTCTTGCCATTAGTTCCCGTAACCGCATACCAAATTTGCTTTGGGTTAACGTCGCTTTTTATCCGCCAAGCAAGATCAATTTCCGAGAGCATTTCAATGCCAGCAGAGCGTGCTTCTTGAATTAGCTGGTGATCTAACCGCCAACCTGGCGAAACTATCGCAAGGTAAAACTTTGATAAAGATAGATTTTCAAAATTCCGAATAGCGCCGCCAATACCCTTTTCATCCACGATAGTGAGTATGCAACCGTGTTTTCGCAAGAACTCTTCGGTGCTTTTGCCTGTTACGCCGGCGCCAAAGATAAGGATTTCCTTATCGTTTAAGTCAGCCAAGAAACTCATGCTATGCAACTACCCACTGAGCGTAGAAGAGCCCTAAAGCAGCAGCCACGGAGAGACCCGCGATAATCCAGAATCGAATTACGATCGTAACTTCTCCCCAGCCAAGTAATTCAAAGTGATGTTGCAAAGGTGCCATTCGAAAGACTCGCTTACCTCCGGAAATCTTGAAATATGTGGTTTGAATAATTACTGAGAGAGTTATTAGTACAAAGAGTCCACCAATTGGTATCAGTAATAGCTCAGTTCGCAATGTCATAGCAAGACCCGCTAACGCGCCACCAAGTGCAAGAGAACCGGTATCGCCCATGAAAATACGTGCTGGTGATGCATTCCACCATAAGAAGCCAGCACAAGCACCAGCCAAAGATGCTGCCAATACAGCCATATCTAATGGATCGCGAGCGTTGTAGCAATTGTTTACTGCAATCTCACAACGTTGGCCGAATTTCCAAACGCCTATCAAAACAAAGGCGAGGAAAGACATAATTGCAGCGCCGGTCGCTAATCCATCTAATCCGTCAGTTAGATTTACGCCGTTGCTAGTACCAACTACCATCAAAATAGCCCAGATAATCACGAGAACTAATCCGAGTTTTATGCTCGTATCTCTTACCGTTGATAGGTATAGGGATTTTGGAGTATTTCCAATCTCATCAGGAAATCTAGTCGCAAGGTATCCGAATATGCCTGCGACCAATGATTGACCAAAAATCTTCTCTCTGGCTCGAAGCCCTAATGATCTTTGTTTGAAAACCTTTAGCCAATCATCCAAGAAGCCAATTAAACCTAGGCCAACAATCAATCCCAGAACAAGGATCGCTGAAACGGTGACCGGAACTTCCGTAATTAAATGTGAGACCAGATACCCAATAATTGTGGCAAATATCAAAACTACGCCGCCCATAGTAGGAGTTCCGTGTTTTACATGATGACTCTTTGGACCATCATCTCTGATCTGCTGTCCATATCCGCGTTTCGAGAGAAACTTTATAAATAGAGGAGTCAAGAAGAAGCTAAGTAAAAATGCCGTAAGCCCGGATATCAAAATACCTCTCACGCGTTTACTCCTTTTCCACTCTCGAGCCCAAATTGGAATATAAAGATTCGGCTAACTTATCTAAATTCTCTGCTCTGGAAGCTTTAATAAGAACTGCATCGCCAGATTCTATTTCTCTAAAGAATTTCTCTGCAGAATTCGCATCAGGCACAAAATGTTTTGAAGTTTTTCCTGAACTAGTTGGATCCAGATAGTTCTGCTCGCCTATTGCAACAAGATGATCGATACCTAGCTCTTCTGCCGCGGCTGTTACCTCTCTATGCATTGCAGCCTCTTCTTCTCCTAGTTCGTGCATCTTCCCTAAAAATGCCCAGGAGATGCCACCACTCTCTTGGGTAAGAAGAGATAAAGTTTTCAGCGCCGCCTTCATACTCTCAGGATTAGCGTTATATGCATCATTGATAACGGTAACTTCCGCAACGCTTCGGAGATCCATTCGCCATCGACTTACATTCTTATGTGAAGAAAGTGCAGTCGCGATGTTTGCCGTGGAGAGGCCGAGTGCAAAAGCAGCGCCTGCTGCGGCAAGGGCATTTGGTATTTGATGCTCCCCCAAAACTTGCAATTCGACGCGCTCTCTACTTTCCGGAGTTACCAAATCAAAACTTGCGAATCCGCCCTTTATTTCAATATCAGCTGCTCGAAGATCATCACGATTAGAAAGTCCGAATAAGATTTTTTTGAGTATTAAACCATCTGCCATGTTTGGTGTGAATTCATCAAAGTCTCCAAGAATCGCAGTCGCGCCTTCTGGCAAGCCTCGAATTAACTCGCCTTTAGTCTCTGCAATTTTTTCTCGACTCCCGAATTCACCAAGGTGTGCTACTCCAACCTTCAAAACAATACCGACATCAGGTACCCCGATTGCTGCCAACTTTGCAATATCACCCGTATGTCGTGCTCCCATTTCTAAGATACAAAACTTTGTTTGGGAGTTGCACCGAAGTAACGTTATTGGAACACCAATATCGTTGTTATATGAGCCTATTGGAGCAATAGTTTCGCCAGCGCTTGCTAAGACAGTGTGAAGCATATCTTTAGTTGTAGTTTTTCCTTGCGATCCAGTAATTCCGATTACTTTCAGATTCTTTAAATTGACTCTAATTGCAGTTGCTAAATCCGATACTGATTTCAAAACGTTTGAAACTAAAATATGAGGTCCAGCAACCGATTTACTTACAATTGCCAATTTAGCGCCCTTGGCGAAAGCATCTTTTGCAAAATCGTGACCGTCTAGATGTTCTCCGTTAAGCGCAACGAAAACTTGTCCCTCTTTGATTACTCTTGAATCAAATTGGAAGTCTCCCGAAACCTCAAAGTCAGTTTCGCCAATAAATTTTCCACCCATCACTTTGGCAATCTCTGTGGCAAGCATCGGAATCACTTTGTCGCCACCGCCTTAAGAAGCTCTTCTCGATCGCTAAAGGGCATCTTTACTCCTGAAATCTCTTGCCCTAACTCATGGCCCTTACCGAGAACAATTAATAGATCGCCAGGCTTAGCTAAAGAGACTGCTTTCATGATCGCTTCCCTGCGATCTGGAATTATCTCTGCACTTTCCTTTAGCTCAATCCCGCCAGTCATATCCTTAAGAATTTCTTCAGGCCTTTCGCTTCTTGGATTATCGCTAGTAAATATTGGTAAATCGCAGCCACGGTTAAGTGCTTGACCCATGAGTGGTCGCTTGCCTTTATCTCTATCGCCACCGCAACCAAGCACTCCAATAATCCGCGCTGGCTCTAAATCTTTTATTGATTGAAGGATTTTCGAAACTGCATCTGGAGTATGGGCGTAATCAACAAATGCCAGAAAAGGCTCTTGGATGACCAGCTCTAGCCTGCCTGGCGCACCGGTTAATTTCTCTAGGGAATTAGAGATTGCTTCATCTGAAAGTCCGCTCGCAGAGGCCATGGCTACTGCCATAAGTAAATTTTCAAGATTATGTCTTCCCAAAAGCGAAATCTTTCCGGAGATTGAATTTCCCTCTTTGCTCAAAATCTTAACTTCATAACCGCCACCACTACGCTGGAAGCTTCCGAAATGCCAATCTAATTTATCGGAGATTGAGAGTGCTCTTGCTTCAATACTTATTTCAGAGATTAGGCGTTTTCCAAAATCATTATCAACATTTATGTAGGCAGTATCTGCATATTCCGCTGAAAACAGAATTTTTTTGGCCTGATAATAGTTTTCCATGGTTTTGTGATAATCAAGATGATCTTGAGTTAAGTTGGTAAATCCAACCGCTTCAAATCTAACCTTATTTACTCTCTCTTGAACCAACGCATGGCTACTAACTTCCATTGCAACATTTGCAATCTTTTCTTCGACCATTCTTGCCAGAATTCGCTGTAGTTCATCGCTCACTGGAGTTGTGCGATCGGCTTTCCAACTTTTATTACCTGCCAAAATCGCTACAGTTCCAATCAGGCCCGCTGCGAGATTTGATGAATTCCAGATCTGGTGTAGTAAGTATGAAGTTGTTGTCTTTCCATTAGTCCCGGTGATACCAAAAAGTTTAAGTTTTGAACTTGGGTGACTGTAAAACCAATCAGATAAATCTGCGCACAAGGAGCGTGGATTCGAATTAACCAATAGGGGTACCGAGGGTGCAACGCGGGAGGCGTGTGATGCGCCCTCAGAATCGGTCAATATCGCCCTCGCACCACGCTCCAGCGCAGTATCGAGAAAAGCTATGCCATGAGCAGTTTCGCCAGGCATAGCTAGAAAGAGATCGCCAGTTTCCACCAATCGAGAATCGCTACAGATTCCACTGATAAAAGTCTTTTCATTAGATTCCAACTTCAAATAATTTGCGATCTCTCGCAACTCTCTTGGCGGATAATCCAATGGTCGAATCATTGACCTTGACTCTTTCCATTTGCGCTCTGAATTGCTGCAAGTTTCTTTTTCAAACTTCGCTCATCGAGCGCATACCTGTCAGCAGGTTTGCCGGTAGGTGGCACGTGTTGATTCTGAAGCACAAAACTCATTACCTCTTTAAAAACTGGACCGCCAAGATAACCGCCGTAATAAATACCTTTTGGATCTTGAATAGTTACGCTTATTACGAATTCTGGATTATCTGCTGGGGCAAATCCGATAAAGGAAGATGTATATCCTCGATAACAGCCACAAGAATCATCAACTCTTCTTGCCGTACCAGTTTTTCCAGCAACTCTATAACCCGCGATCGCAGCTTCTGGCGCTGTACCTGAAGAAGAAACAACGCTCTCCAGCATGATCCGCATTTTTTCAGCGGTCTCTTTACTGATAATTCTGCTTCCATTGCTTTGATTATTTGGTGTGAATCTGCCGGCAGCATCACTGACACCAGCGATTAAAGTAGGTGCAACCCTCACTCCATCATTTGCAATAGTTGCAAATACCGATGTTGCTTGCATTGCGGTCACTGAATATCCCTGACCAAAAGCGACAGTTGGCGCAGTGGTGCCTGACCATTGCGAAACATCTAAAAGTTTGCCTGGCTCTTCACCGGGTAATCCAGATCCAGTCTTCTCTCCAATTCCAAATTTCACTAAGTAATCATGTAATTGATTATGTGACAGCATCTCTCCAATTTGAATTGCCGCCACGTTGCTTGATTGCGCTAAGGCCCCCGTTACGGTCAAATTCAAAACAGGATGTGGGTCATGATCATGAAAGACTTTGTTATATCGCTTAATTTTATCTGGAATCCTCATCACGGTCTCTGGATTGATTTTTCCTTCTTCCATTGCGGCTGCGAAGGTGATTACTTTTCCAGTAGAGCCCGGATCATAAATTTCCTGAACTGATGGGTTCTGCCATCGATAAGGGTTGACGCCACTTGTTTTACCTGGCGTAAATGATGGGTATGTCGCGTGGGCAAGAATTTGGCCATTAGAGGGATTCATAACAATTACAGTTCCAGAAAGCGCCCTAGCTTTACTAACAGCTTTTGCAATTGACCGTTGAGCAATCCACTGAACATCACGATCGATTGTCAATCGAATCGTGTTCCCTCTTCGCTCCTCTGTTGTTATCTTCTGAGTGCCTGGAATTATTGTTCCGCCGGCATTTGAATATGTGTAGACACCATTTACGCCCGCTAATTTGGAATTCATTGAGTACTCAAGACCCGCTGCCCCAACTCCTGCTTGATTCACAAACCCAATCACTGCAGCAGCTAGTTCGCCTTCTGGATATTCGCGAGAATATATTCGTTCTGCGAAGAAACCGGCCAATTGTTTTGTGTAACCATTTTTAGTTTGCCGAATTTCTTCGTTGTAGGAATCTACTGCACTCTCGAGTTTTCGCCAGATTTCTGGACGAGCGCTCTGAACAATGACAACATACCTGCGATCGCCAATCAATTTTGACTCTAGATATTTAGCATCCATTTTTAGTATGGGAGCTGCCAATTCTGCTAATTCTTTCGGGTACTGAATAATCGCCTGATCTACAAGGATTCGATAAGAGCTAACGCTTCTTGCAAATTCAATCCCGTTAATATCAGTAATGGCCCCTCTGGGCGCAAGAATTGTGGATTTCTTTGTCAACTCATTTTCGGCCCGATTGGCAATTCCGGAGGCATTAACGGCTTGCACATCAATTAATCGCACCGCAAATAGAAGTAAGAAGACCAGTGCAATCGCAACTAAATACCGAATACGTTGCTCAATTAATTTTTGATGAGTCATTAACGACCACCAGCCTGGGGTCGTTTCGTTTCGGAAATATCTAGAAATCTAGGCTTTGAACTTTGAATCATCCCAAGAGCTACCGCTCTGCTGGAGAGAATTTCAGGACTTGAAAGTCTTGCTACTTCTCTAAGTGCTGCTTCCCGTTCTTCATTTATCGCGATTGCTTCAAGCTTAAGTTCTCGAATTCTCACCGCATCATTTCCAAGCAGCACATTGATTCCAAGTAAACCTAAAAGACCTAAAACCAAAATTGCTCCGATGATTCCGTAGAAAACTCGATCCGAAGCGCGCTCTCCTGCCACTGGGCGAAGTTCTGGTACAACTTTTAGAACTGCGCGTGCCGATCTATCAATTACGGCCTTCCGGGATTTTTCTACCGCCGGTGCGAGAGCGAATAGCGTCATTAAGCTGCCACCCGCTCTATCGCACGTAGTCGGACGGATTGGGCACGGGAATTCTCAGATATTTCTTCAGCTGTAGCTTTTTCGCTGCCATTAAAAAGAAGAGCAAATTTCGCTTTATGGCTCTCTAGTTCTATTGGAAGATTTATTGGTGATTTAGATTTACAAACTTCGGAAAAGGCTCGCTTTACGATTCGATCTTCTAGAGATTGAAATGACATAACTACCATTCGGCCGCCAACTCTCAATCTCGATAGCGCTTGTGGAATTGCTCGTTCAAGTATCGAAAGTTCTTGATTAACCTCAATGCGCAGGGCTTGGAATGTTCGCTTCGCAGGATTCCCGCCGACTCTCCGTGCCGGAGCCGGGATGCTCTCCTTAACAATCTCAGCAAGTTGAGTAGTGCTTGAAATTCTGCCCTTGCTTCGCTCTTTAACTATGCTTGTTGCAATTCGACGGGCAAATCTCTCTTCGCCAAACTCTCTTATAACTTGCTCTAATTCTTCTTTTGAGTAGTTGGCGAGAATATCCGCGGCATTCTTGCCAGAACTTTGATCCATCCGCATATCAAGTTCGGCGGGATTCGAATACGAGAATCCTCGTGCACTGTCATCAATTTGCAGCGAAGAAAGACCAAGGTCAAAAAGAATTCCATCAACTTCGGAGATCTTAAGTTGATCAAGTACATCTGATAATTTGTCGTAAGTAGCGTGAAAGATGTGAATCCGCTCTTTATATTGAGCTAATCTCGCACTTGCCAATGCGATTGCATCTTTATCTCTATCTAAACCAACCAGCGTTAGATTTGGAAATTTAATTAAAAGTGATTCAGCATGCCCACCTAATCCAAGTGTCGCATCGAGATAAATTGAAGATTCTTTATTGGCAAAAGCTGGCGAGAGTAAAGTTAGACAGCGATCGAGCATCACTGATTTATGAATTACTTTCCCTGAATCCATCATCTCCCCAAATTTCTAAATTTCCTCTCCTCTGGTCACCGCCGGCCGACGGATTCAGGGGTTCGAACGGCGCCGGGGAAGAGGCGCCGCTCGTAAATAGGTCGGCGGTGGCCAAAAGAGAGGCGTGATTTAGAACAGTCCCGGGAACACCTCCTCTGAGACATCGGCGAACCCTTTTTCACGATCTTTCAAATAACTCTTCCAAGACTTGGCATCCCAAATTTCAACTCTGGTATTTGCGCCGATTACTACGCAATCTCTTTCGAGCGCTGCATATTCACGTAATCCATTTGGAATAGTTACTCGACCTTGTTTATCTGGAATCTCGTCATGAGCACCTGCAAACATCACACGCATGTAATCGCGTGCAGATTTTGCGGTTAATGGGGCTTGTCTTAATTGCTCAGTAATTCGCGCAAATTCTGCGCTTGGAAATACATAAAGCGATCTCTCTTGTCCCTTGGTGATTACAAGGCCGCTAGCTAGTTCATCTCGAAATTTCGCCGGCAGAATCAATCTGCCCTTTTCATCTAAGCGAGGTTCATGGGTGCCAAGAAACACTTAAACCTCCCCAGAATCAGCAGAACCCCCGTTCTGCATAATTCCCCACTTTACTCCCTTTTACTCCATTTTCAACCACCTTTCCCCATTTTCTTTCCCTCTCCCTCCACTTGATTTTGGGCATAAAAAAACCCGCCATGAGGCGGGTGGGAGTTCCAAAGTCACTTTATTCGCTACGACGATCCCATCGATCTTCGAAGACGGTACTCCACTTTCCTACTTTTGGAGTTCGAAGGGCTAGGCCGCCCAAGTTTGAAATTGCCAGAACAGCTCCACCAAGTGAGATCGAGAAGCCGAAAATTCCAAGAATTGGGGTTTGGCTAACCATTCCCCCGAGAAGGACAGCCAGTCCCGCGATAATCAATAGAAAGCCAATGACAACTCTCGAGCGACTTGGCGTCTTTCCACTAAATGTTGAGAGCAGGCGTGGATCATCGGCGGCAAGAGCTTCTTCCATCTCCGCCAAGAGCTTCTTCTCATGATCCGAAAGTGGCATACCTCGGACAATAGTAGAAAGGCTCTCTCTGGGAAAGTCGAATCTGGCTAAAAGGTATATAGAAAGCGCTAAAAATTTGTTGGGTCGTCAGAATCTGGCTCCTCAATTAGGCGAGCCGGCTGCACTGAGCCCTTGCCGAACTTGGCAATTGTTTTATCAATCGCGCGCTGCGCCTCTTTCCAGCCCTTTTCCCGACTACCAAGTTCTAGTTGTTCGACTGAGCCATTTTCATCGAAGAGTTGCTCGAGCGATATTCCAAGTAATCGAATTCTGGCACCGCCTAAATTTAAAGATTCAAAAAGATCTCTAGCGACCTCGAAAACTTCATGCATGCCATTAATAGGTAGATATAAAGTGCGAGACTTACTTATATTTGTAAAGTCTGAAAATCTAACCTTTAATGAAATAGTTTTTGCTCTAAGTTGACGCTTTCTTAACCGATGAGTAGCGCGTTCTGCTAAGCGTAATAATTCACGTCGAATCTCATCGATATCATCTAAATCATATTGAAATGTCTCAGCGGCGCTAATGCTTTTCTCAGGTGAATCCGTAATTACTTCACGAAAATCTCTACCCCAGGAAAGTTCATATAAAGATTCGCCGGCGGCATCGCCAAGGGCTCGCTTTAGAGTTTCTAGTGGAGTATTTGCAATATCCGCGACAGTCCTTAGCCCCAGTTTTTGTAGAACTTCCCCAGTTTTTGGTCCGACTCCCCAGAGTTCTGTGACGGGAAGTGGATGTAAGAATGTTAGAACTCGATCTCTCTTAATCTCGAGCATTCCATCTGGCTTGCAGCGCCCAGAGGCTAACTTAGCTATGAATTTTGAGGTTGCGATTCCAACTGAACAGGTGATTTTCTCTTGCTGTTTTACCTTCTCTCGGATCTGAAGCGCAATATCTCTTCCACCTCCAAAGATTCTCTGTGAACCAGATACGTCGAGAAAAGCTTCATCAAGTGAAAGAGGTTCAACAAGTGGCGTATATTGAAAGAAAATCTCCATTACGCGACGTGATACTTCGGAATATCTTTCGTGATCTGGTGGAATAAATACCGCAGTTGGCGCCATTCGTTGCGCTTGTACAACGGGCATCGCTGCTCTGATGCCATATTTTCGTGCTTGATAATTTGCAGAAAGTACGACTCCTCTGGCGCCAGCTCCGACTACTAAAGCTTTTCCTTTATGTTCGGGATAATCCAGTTCTGAAACAGATGCGAAGAATGCATCCATATCAACATGAAGGATTGTGGAGTTTTCCCGCATTTCTTCACTCACAGGCTGCGAGATTACGCCACTTTTCATAAGCCTTGGCTAAATCCCAGGCTCCAGTAGCTCGAATCGATATCCCGCGCGGACCAGTACGGCGAATTACTCCTTTGACAAGGAGCAGTGAAGAATTTCGTAGCGTTGCAGCATAAAGGTTTTGAGCATCTTCAAAGAATGTTGAATCGCTACATCCATATCCGTCATCGAGTGTAAGGAACATGACTCGCTTGCCTGATCGAATTGGAGGCGTCTGTAGTGCAACCTTTACTCCAGCAACTAAAACTTCACTCTTGGACCTCTGTTTTATCAATTCGCTTGAGCGAATTGCATTAATTGAATTTAAGAATTCAGCATAAAACTCAATCATATGATGTGAAATATCCATATTTAAAAATTCAATCTCATTTTTTACCAAATCATTGCTGCTTAGCCCTGGCAATCCTGTTTTTTGTAAAGATGGAGTTAAATTAAATGTTAATTGCAAGCCTGATATTGTGGATTTTGTCCTTGTCCATTTATATAAATCAGTTAGATGCAGTAAAAGATCTCTCCTATTGAGAGCTGATTCATATAAGGAATCAAAAGCTCCAACCATAAGTAGTGCCTCCGCAGTTGGTTTACTTACATTTGATCTATGTACAAAGTCTGCCAAATCTATAAATGGTCGATTACGAAGTATCGATTCGATCTCTGATTCAGATATCCCTGAAATATCTCGGAGTGAAATTCGAATTCCATTTCTTTCAACTCGATAACTCTGATCTGAGAGGTTTATATCGATTGGCAAAATTGATATCCCGAGCCTTCTTACTTCATCTAGCAGTAAGCGTTTTGGATACATGCCTGGTTCATGAGTAAGGATTCCAGCTAAGAAGTGCGCTGGGTAATGCGTCTTAAGCCAGGCGGATTGATATGTCGGTAGCGCAAATGCGGCTGCATGGGCTTTGCAGAAACCAAATGATGCGAATGCTCGTAATACATCCCATATCTCTGTTATTACTTTAAGTGGATAACCAAGCTTTGTGGCTGCTGGGAAAAACCAATCACAAATTAATTGTTGACTATCTCTATCACCTAAAGCTCTGCGCTTCTCGTCGGCTTCTGCCAAGGTAATTCCCGTCATTTTGGAGATAATCTCGATTACCTGTTCGTGGAAGACGACAACTCCTTCCGTATCGCGCAAGATTTCGGCAAGGTTTGGATGAATAACTGAACGTTCTTTCCAGCCTTGTCTGGCATTTAAAAAGGGAGTAATCATGTCGCTCTTCATAGGCCCTGGACGGAAGAGTGAGATATCAATAATTAAGTCAGTAAATGTTTCTGGTGCAAATTTTCCTACAAGTTCACGTTGCCCAGGACTTTCAATCTGAAAAAGTCCTAAAGTCTTAGTAGATCTAATTAATTCAAAAGTTGAATTATCGTCTAGCGGGATTGAGTCCAGATTAATTTTCTTTGACTCGGTACGTTCAATCTCTGATACTGAATAAGCTAGCGCAGATTGCATACGGACTCCTAATATGTCTAACTTAAGGAGCCCAATAGACTCAACATCATCTTTATCCCATGGAATCATTGGATAACCGCTTGCATTTTTCTCAATTGGAGCTCTGTCATACAAGCCGATATCCGATAAGACTACTGCGCAAGGATGCATCGCTAAATTCCGAGGTAATCCATCTAAGCGTTCAGCAAGTCCGATGGCCATCTGCCAGATAGGTGAATTTAGATTTAAATTCTTTAACTCTGGTAATTCTTTTAATGATTTACCTATATTTCTTGCCCTGATATGAGGAAGGGATTTGGCTACTAAATCAATTTCTAATGGCGGTATAGATAAAGCAGCTCCAACATCACGGATCGCATGTCTAGCTCTATAAGTATCAAACATCGCTACGGTAGCAGCGCGCTCGTGATATGAATTAAAAACTTGATCATAGATTTCTAATCTTCTAGCTGATTCCACATCAATATCGATATCTGGAAGCGCATTGCGAAGTGGAGAGCAGAATCTCTCCATTATTAAACCGAGCGATAACGGTTCAACCCCCGAAAT
>CAZCQR010000005.1:18853-20669 GCA_964500885.1 uncultured Clavibacter sp. | reverse complement strand
CGGCTAATGGAGCATCGCTTCGCTCTTTCATTCTCACTTCATTAGTCAATATGGCGGGTAAATCATTATCTATTGCAAATGCCAACATCTTGGCAGCATGGCTAGTAGATTTTAATCCGGATTCGGTTAAATGCGATACACACTCAATTCCTTGATTTTTAAAGATATCTTTAGTTCTATTAAATAGAGATAGAGCTTCATTATTACGTTTATGAAATAAGGCTTTGCTTATATTCGAGCTAGGTCCATATAAAGCTAGTAATTTAGCGGCATGATTACTATGTTTTTCAAAGAAATCCAAAGTAATAGGGGTATCTGATTTCTTTATCTCAGTTACTAGCCGAACTAACGAGCTCCAGTTTCCTGGAGTTGCTAGCAAGGTAACACGTGATTTATTTTCATACTCAATATCTATTCCTATAATTGGCGCAATCGAATTTAATTGACAACTTTTAGCAAATCGAATTGCTCCTGCCAGAGTATCCCGATCGGTTAATGCAATCGAGTCCATTTCCAGTTTGGCAGCATGCTCGACTAATTGATCTGGAAGGGTTGTTCCGTATTTAAATGAATAACCGCTTGCTAGATGGAGATGAGTAAAACTCATTTTAAGCAGGCCTGGATGTAGGTCTTATCCGCCAAATTGGCTGAGTTGGATTTATAACTTCTTCGCGTTCAATTTCAAATGTAGTCATTGCACCAAGTGGCGCGGCTTCAACTCTCCATAAAATTCGAGATCCATCATCTGGGCGATAAAAACCATCTCCTGCTCGATTCCACCATTCCCCTGATTCCCGCCAAGTTGAGAGGATTGAATGAATTCGAAACCGTCGGCCACGGAATGTGAATTCGACTGGCTCGCCACCAGATAGATAGAGATCGTAAGATTTTTCGAACATTTGTTCGAACCTTAGCGAGTGGCTCTGACTAGGCGCAACCCCCGCGTGTCATCCTCGAATTTAGTTGAATCTTCAAATAATTTATCTATACTTTTTCTCAACTACCGTCTCTGAAAGGACACCATGGATATCCTCCTAGTAATAGGTCGCGTGCTCTTCGCGTTGATCTTCATCAACTCCGGAATTGCACACATAACCAAGATGCAGGCAATGACAGGTTATGCGCAGTTCAAGAAAGTACCAGCTCCTAAATTGGCAGTTATTGTCACTGGCCTGATGATTATCATCGGCGGCCTTTATATTGCATTTGGCGTATATGCAGATCTTGGCGCCTTATTACTTGCGGTCTTCCTAGTTCTAACTGCATTTATGATGCATAACTTCTGGACAATTACCGATGCGCAGGCAAAACAAGGTGAAATGATTAATTTCTTTAAGAACCTTTCACTTGCCGGTGCAGCTCTAATCATCTTCGTGATGGTAGGAAGCGGCGTAGATTTCGGACCAAGCGTTACCGAAGGTTTCTTTAACCTTTAAGAAAAGTTAACTGAAAAGCCCTTGGGAGACCAGGGGCTTTTCCTTTTTTCTAGACTATCTTTATTTGGTGGAAATTCTTATTGCAATTCTCTGTGGGATCGCAATTGGATCTATCTTGGGGTTTGTCGGGGCTGGCGGTTCCATGGTTGCAGTTCCAATCTTGATATACATTTTTGAATTTAGCCCAATACAGGCGACCACCGCCTCATTAGTAATTGTTTGTGCAGGAGCGTTATCGGGAGTTATTACTAAATTTAAGACGAAAGAAGTCTTGATTCGCGACGCGCTTGTAATTTGGAGTCTCGGACTAATAACCAATTTTGGTGGCGCATACCTTTTGCCAAAGTTAGATGAAAAGATTGTTTTAACCGGATTTTCTC
>CAZCQR010000005.1:0-18753 GCA_964500885.1 uncultured Clavibacter sp. | reverse complement strand
GGCGCATACCTTTTGCCAAAGTTAGATGAAAAGATTGTTTTAACCGGATTTTCTCTCGTATTGGTTAGTGCTGGCCTTTCAATGCTCCTCCCACAACCAAATGCCCAATCTGAGAAAAAGATGTCTGCCACCGCCTTAGTTCTGCTCTCACTGTTGATTGGAGCAATAACTGGTTTATTTGGAATAGGCGGAGGCTTTATCGCGATTCCAATCTTGATTCTTTTCTATAACGTTTCTCCTGCAAAAGCAGCTGGCACTTCTCTATTCATCATCACAATCAATACCGTGACTGGCTTTATCGCTCATTATCGCCATTGGTCTGAAGTCGAATGGACTTATCCGCTGTTGATAGCCCTATTTGCCATTATTACTTCTCGCATCGCAGTTCGAATTAGTACAAACCTAAAACCGAACCTGCTGAAGCGAGCTTTTGCCCTAACAGTTTTTGCTATTTCGCTTTTCACCTTAATTGAAACCTGGATTTAAAGCTATCTTCATGGACTCATTAGAATAATTGCCATGGAGAACGTTCTCGAGAAGGCCGCTGTAAAGCGCGCTCAAGAAGCGATCAAACAGTTCGGATTAAGAGGCGAAATCAAAGTTCTGACAGATAGCGCTCGAACTGCCCAAGATGCCGCGACCGCACTTGGAATCCAAGTTGGTCAAATTGCATCTTCATTAGTTTTTAGATTTCCAGATGGCACACCCCTACTCGTAATAACCTCCGGGAGACATCGAGTAAACCTTGAAATGGTTGCAACCCTCCTATCTGTTGAAAAATTTGAGAGGGCAGATGCCGATTTTGTAAAAGAGATATCTGGCTATTCAGTTGGAGGCGTTGCCCCGATTGGCTGGTTGAACAAACCTAAGAAAATCTTGGTTGATCTTGCGCTATCTGAATATCAGGAAGTTTGGGCAGCTGCTGGACATCCTCATACAGTATTTCCAACAACTTTCTCCGAGTTAATTCAGGTTACAGGTGGCGAACCTGCAGTAGTAGGTGATTGATGCAAAGACTCAATCACAAAATTGTTGGAAGTGGTCCCACTCTCTTGCTCATCCATGGCATGGGTTCTGCGAGCACAGCTTGGAATTTAATTACTCCTGAATTATCAAAGAAATTTACTGTAGTAACTGTTGACCTTCCGGGCCACGGCGATACTCCTTATCTAGAAAATCAACCGATGGATCCACATAGTCTTGCTCTCGCAGTTTTAAATGAGATGTCAGAACTTGGTTTTGAGAGATTTGATCTTTGTGGAAACTCGTTAGGTGGCTGGGTTTGCCTTGAAATGGCTTGCGTTGCGCCCGATCGAATTAGATCACTAACAGCCCTTGCTCCAGCAGGATTATGGCTCAATCCTTACAACGTCAGATATCCGGCAACAGCCTTGGCGCGATTCTTAGCCAAATACACGGCAAAACTTGCTCCAACTGCGCTGCATTTTGAAATGGCACGAGCGCTTGGTTTTTCCGATGTTAGTCCGCGTTGGCGGGAATTTACCTACAGCACCTGTCTCGATGCAGCAATTGCCATGGCAAAAGCTGATGGTTATTACCCAGCATGGGATGGCATGTTAATGAAAAGGTTCGATGGCAAGATTTCTGAGGACATTCCCGTAACAATTATTTTTGGGGATACTGATAGAACTCTTCCTGAGACTACTTGCCAAGAACGCTCCATTGCTCCAGCACATGCAAAGTGGATCATCTTCCCTGAAACTGGTCATGCGCCAATGTGGGATTCCCCAACTGATGTAATTTCAGCAATCTTTGATACCGCAGGTGTGAAATCGTGACTACCAAAATCTATTTCTGGAAAATTCCCAACTCCAAAGTTCTCTGGGCGGTAGCTCAAATGTGGCTCTCTCGGCGTCAATTGAAAAGAAATAGAGAGGTCAAGTTTTGGAAATTGCTTGGAACTGGCAAGGGAGAAACTTTCACCCCGAAAGATGCAGACCCGAAAAGATGGGGCCTCTTGGTAGTAATCGCAGAAAATGCCCTCGATCAATTTGAAAAATCAAAATTGATTAAAAGTTGGAATGAAATAGCAATCTCTAGTTATTCTGCAGAACTAAAGTGCATCTCTGTACACGGTAGTTGGTCTGGAAAATATCCTTTTCAGCATGAAGTTGATCCGCGAGATTGGAATGGAAAGATCGCCGCAATAACTAGAGCTCGGATAAAGCTTCTAAAAAATTCAATCTTTTGGAGATCAGTTCCTCCGGTTACTTTTAGTTTAAAAAATTCTCCAGGCTTGTTAAACGCAATTGGTATCGGCGAAGCACCTATCGGATTGCAAGGCACTTTCTCACTTTGGCAGGATCCACTCTCTGTAAGCACCTTTGCCTACAGAGGTGAGGCTCATAAAGAAGCTATAAAAGCTACGCAACGAGAGCGATGGTATGCCGAGGAATTGTTCTCGAGATTTGCGGTGATTAAAGAAAACGGCCAACTTTAAGGCAGACTTGGCTTATGTCGATTCGCAACTTTCGTCCAAGGAGAGATCTGCGACGTCGAATCACTCCGTTACAAAGTTCCATCTCTATTGCAGTTCTGACAATTGCAATCGGATTGCAAATTTCATACCCATTAGTTTCTGGCGAACCACTTCGATTGGTAACTATTGCCTTTGTTTATTGGGCGGCAGGTGCGATGTTGCTCCATGCACTATTTGCCTACCGAGCAACATTTGCCTTTCGCTTTCTATCTATAACTTTCTGCTATTCCTTAATTGTTGAACAGATTGGCGTCCGAACTACATGGCCCTTTGGTGAATACTCATACTCGGGATCTCTTGGTTACCAAATTTATGGAGTTCCACTAGTAGTTCCCTTTGCCTGGATAATGATGTCTTATCCAATCTTGATAGCATCTCGCCGGATAGCCGCAAACTGGGTCTTTTTAATTGGCGGATTTGGATTAATGGCATGGGATCTTTTCTTAGACCCATTAATGGTCTCTGCTGGTAGATGGACTTGGGAAATCACTGGCAGAACTGTTCCATTCCAACCTGAAATACCGCTCTCCAATACCTTTGGCTGGTTTCTAACTGGTATCGGTTTAATGGCGCTACTTGATAAAGCGCTCCCTAAAGAACGTAGATCCGTTGGAATTAGTCGAGCTATCCCTGAAATCTTCTTATTTTGGAGTTGGCTAAGTGGAATTGTCGGAAATATATTCTTTTTTGATCGACCTGGAGTGGCCTTCATTGGTGGGATAACGCTCGGAGTTATCGTTATTTGGTACTTCCTTGCGGTTAAATTCGGTAGAAGTGATTAAGTGCAATTCTTAAATAACATAGTCTCATTCTCTATTTACACTATCTTTTTAATAACTCTCCTTAATTTCATTTCGATTAGAAGACTTTCTTCAAGTGATTCTGCTATATCTAGCAAGGTCTCAATTCTTATTCCGATGCGAAACGAAGAGAGGAATGTTGAGGGTTCGATTAAAAGCGCTGTTTCGCAGCACGGATTGCTAGATTTTGAAGTTCTTGTTTTAGATGATCAATCAGAAGATCGAACATTCGATATTGCTAATTCACTAAAATCTAAATTTACAAATTTAAGATTGAGCAAGGGCGGAGATCTACCCGATAATTGGCTAGGCAAGAACTACGCTCTTCATACCCTTTCTAAAGAAGCCAAAGGTGAATATCTAGTATTTCTAGATGCCGATGTTCGCCTAACTCCAACAGCTATCGCTTCAGCAATTAAAGAGCTGGAGGCGCGCGGGTGGAGTTATATCTCTCCATACCCTAAGCAACTTGTAAAAGGGTTCCTGGCAAATTTAGTTCAGCCGTTATTACAGTGGAGTTGGTTTTCTACCTTGCCATTAAAAGCAGCAGAGCGAAGCTTGCGTAGATCCACGGTAGTCGCAAACGGCCAATTTTTTATTGCGAGAAGCGATGCATATAGAAATTCCGGCGGTCATATTGAAATTAAAGGTGAAGTATTAGACGACTTGGAATTAGCCAGGCTGATGCGAAAATCAAAATTCCGAGGCTCAGTAGTAGATGGTTCAAGAATCTCAAATTGCAAAATGTACGAGAATGGATCCGAGCTGATCGCTGGATACGAAAAATCACAATGGCGAGCTTTCGGTGGATTTTCTGGCGCCGCATTAGGCGCTCTATTTCTCTTCCTAACATCAATCTACCCAGCGCTTCTTATAGTTAGCGATTTTCAATTAGGAATCTTTCTCTACTCCTTAATTATTACAACGCGACTCCTTGCAGCCATTAGAACCGACTCCGTCAAATGGAGCGCACCACTTCATCCTCTGGCGATAGCAATCTGGATTTATTTGATATTTCGATCGATTCTTCTCAAGAAGAAGAATTCGCTATATTGGCGCGGAAGACAGCTATGAATCATCATCGAAAAACAGATAAACCTAAGCGCATAGTTATCGTTGGCGCTGGAATGGCCGGACTTGCTGCAGCAGCGAGGTTAGCAAAAACTGGTCATCAGGTTACTGTTTTTGAAGCAAATGAAATCGGCGGAAAATGTCATACGGAAAAAGTTGAAGGTTTTTCTTTTGACACCGGTCCTTCATTATTGACATTACCCGCGGTGTATAGAGACTTGTTTCTCAAAACTGGAAAACGTCTAGAGCATATCTTTGAGTTGAAGCCAGTCAATCCATCATTTACCTACATTTTCCATGATGGCAAGAAATTAACATTTCCTAATCTCTCACGTCAGGGAACTATTGCGGCAATTGAGAAAGAGCTGGGTAAAGATGAAGCCAACGCCTGGCATCAATTGCTAAAGCGCGCTGAAGAAATGTGGGAGGCATCTCGAGAGACTTTCATTGAAGGTGAGCTAAGAAGCCCATTAAAGCTACTAAAACGCAGAACTCTTCTTAAAGATTTGCGAACCATAGCTCCGTGGAAATCAATGCGTAGCTATGTAACTGACTACAAAGCCGGTCCTCACTTAACAAAAGTCATGGACAGATATGCAACCTATACGGGTTCAGATCCACGGAAAGCACCGGCAGTGCTATTGACAATTGCATTTGTAGAAGAGGCATTTGGCGCATGGCATGTGCCGGGTGGACTTGGTGGCCTGGCAACCAAACTTGCAGAGCGTGTTCAGGATTTAGGTGCGAAGATTCATACGAATACGGAAGTTTCAGAGATTATTTCAACTAATGGCCGTGCAACAGGAGTTCGTCTGAAAACAGGTGAAGTCATTGAAGCCGATGTTGTAGTCTCGAATGTCGATGCAAAACTACTCTACGAAAAGTTACTGCCAGCAAATAGGCAAACTCGTAAGCCAAGAGCTTCGCTTTCCAAAGCCACTCCATCGTTCTCAGGATTTACTTTAATGCTGGGGCTAAAAGGACGTTCGGAGTTAGGACATCACACAGTTTTCTTTCCTGAAAATTATGATTCCGAGTTTGATTCAATTTTTAGAGATTCATCCCCTGCCGAAGATCCTGCAATCTACATTTGTAATCCTGATGATGATTCCATGCGACCTGAGAATTCTGAAGCTTGGACAATCTTGGTAAATGCACCATTACATCAGCCGAAAAATGGTTTTGACTGGAATAAGCCAAATTTCAAGGAAGATTATGCCGAACACATTATTACCAAACTAGAAGATCGAGGTTTAAAGATACGAGATCGACTACAAGTCTTAAAGATTAAAACTCCAGCAGATCTTGAGCGTGAGGTAAATGCTCCAGGAGGATCGATTTATGGAACTTCGAGCAATGGCGCAAGATCTGCATTTTTGAGAGCAAAGAATCGTTCACCAATTAAAAATCTTTACTGCGTTGGTGGATCGGCCCATCCGGGTGGTGGATTGCCGTTGGTTGGAATCAGCGCTGAGATTGTCGTAGCCGCGATCGCAGAGCAAGAAACAATTGCGTAAAGCTAAAGCTCTGCATAAATAGCCAGAGAATTGCAAAAGCTGTTGACAGATCCATTTCAAAAACACGCGCAACCAGCGGAATAAAAATTAAAGTCGCTCTAACTGGACGCTCTGCGATTGTAACAATCACAACTTCATGAATACCGAGCCCACCTGATCTAGCCCGCAAATACTCTTGTCCGAAGGCAAGTACGACCACTCCTGTCACTACCCAGATTGGCGCTCCTAGTTGGATAAAAGCCAGCGCCCAAAAGAATTCAGTAACGCGATCCATAACGGCATCTAGTAACGCACCAAATTTTGAGACACGTTCTCTCAGAATCGCAAGAGAGCCATCTATGCCATCAAGTAACAACGAAATCACAAGAAAAAGAATCGACCAATTCGATTCAATGTTAATAAAAAAGAGCAAAGCTACAAATGGAGCTAGCATCGAGAGATTGTTAGGCGAAATCTTTATCTTCGCTAATGGCCAGCAGATGAAATAACTTAAGCTCAGCCAAGCCCAGACGATTCCCTTTATCTCTGCTCCGCCATGCAATTTACTCCAGGCGTCAAAAAAATCACTTTTTTTCATCGCAATCCAATCGATTTTACAATTTCAACCGTCGAAGTCGCGTTATTCATAGTGTAGAAATGGATTCCAGGTGCACCAACTTCAATTAGTTTGGTGCAGAGCTCTATTGCAATCTCAACTCCAGCAGACCGAATGGATTCTCCATCTAGGCCAGCAATTCGATTCGTTATGAAATCAGGTATTTCGGTACCGCTTAATACCGCCATTCTCTCGAGTTGCTTTTCATTGGTAATCGGAAGTACTCCTGGAATAACTTCAATCTGCGAATTATGGGATCTGAGAGCTTTGACAAGTTGTAAGTAACTCTCGACTGAGAAGAAGAATTGAGTGGTGGCGTAGGTTGCGCCACGTCTCTCCTTTTCTAGAAGTACTTGAATATCTTTTTCAAAATCATTGGTCGCCGGATGAGAATCTGGAAAGGCGGCGACTCCAACTTCAAATCCCATTGATTTTGCCAACGAAACCAGTTCATCTGCATGATCAAAACCACCAGGAGTCGAAACCCAAGGAGCCCGTGGCCCACCTTCTGGATCTCCCCTTAGTGCCAAGATCGAATCAATTCCATCTTCGCTATATCTTGTCAGAGTATTTCGCAATTCAGTTTGCGTTGCCCCCACACAGGTTAAATGTGCAACAGTTGCAATTCCAGTTCTCTTTGTTATTTCTCCCGTAACGCGAATGGTTCGTTCTCGAGTACTTCCACCCGCGCCATAAGTGACCGATACATAATCTGGTAATAGTTCGGAGATTGAATCGAGCGCCTGCCAAAGTCGTTCTTCGCCTGCACTATCTTTCGGCGGGAAGAACTCAACAGAGAAACTCGGACTGCCTAACATATGGGGTGAGGGTACCGTTGCGCCGTGGAAAACCAACGTATCCTCCAAATACATTCCCAGATAAATAGCTCTTTGGAGAGATTCTTATCCGAGCAAGTCAACAGAATAAATGAGATCGATGTTTACTTGAAACCGGTGGCTAGTTCTCTTTCAGATTTCGTTCGAGATGGCGGAAAGAGATTTCGACCAATTTTCTCCTATTTGGGTTACTTAGGTGCCGGTGGACAAGGCTCTGACGCGGCTATTCAGGTATCGAGCTCCTTAGAGTTAGTACATGCCTGTGCATTGATTCATGATGACTTGATGGATGGATCTGATTCCAGAAGAGGAAAACCATCACTTCATAAATATTTCGAAGATCTTCATAGTAAAAGTAAATATCTTGGCAAACCTGAGAAGTTTGGCGCTGCGGCTGCAATTTTAATAGGTGACCTTGCTTTATCCTGGAGCGATCAGATGATTTACGAGACTGATTCTGATTCCCTCAATTTAGGGGCAGCTCTACCTATTTTTTATGAGATGCGAAGTGAGTTAATGGCTGGCCAGTACTTAGATGTTCTGGAAGGAGTCATTGCCAAATCAGATACCAATAGGTCTCGCAAAATTGCGCAATACAAGTCTGGCAAATATTCGATAGAACGTCCGTTGCAATTTGGCGGTTCGCTAGCAGGAGCAAATTCCAAGATTCTAGAAAGTTATAGTGAATATGGTCTTCCTCTCGGAGAAGCATTTCAATTACGTGACGATATTCTTGGCATCTTCGGTAAATCAGATGTAACCGGCAAGCCGAGTGGCGATGACATTAAAGAGGGTAAGCGAACCTTGCTTATTGCAATGACGCTTGAAGGCTGCAACGCTATTCAAAAATCTAAAATTGAGAACTCATTAGGTAAACATGATCTTTCAGATTCCGAAGTAACTGTAATTCAAGAAATAATCGTAGAGTCCGGAGCGCTAGCCAGATGTGAAGCGCTAATTGAAAATCTTTACTTAAGGGCTATTCAAGCAATACAGAATTCAGATATCGAAGCTGAAGTAATCGAACTCCTTAAATTTATGGCCACTGCTGCTACTAAAAGAGAGAAATAGATGAAGACTGTAAAGGGTAAGAGTGAGAAGGTAGTTGTTGTCGGTGCCGGACTTGCCGGACTGAGCGCCACTTTGCGACTGCTCGGTCAAGGGCGAGATGTAACACTTTTAGAGCGCGAATCTGTTCCGGGTGGACGAAATGGTCTACTTAAGAAAGATGGCTACTCATTTGATACCGGCCCAACTGTCTTAACGATGCCATCCTTAATTGAAGATGCCATGAATTGTGTCGGCGAGAAGATGTCAGATTGGTTAACGCTACTGCCACTCTCCCCTCTTTATCGCGCCTTTTATAACGATGGAAGCACCTTGGATGTCTATCCAGATACAAAACAAATGGAAGAAGAGATTGCCAAAGTTATAGGCGGCAATGAAGCAGCAGGTTACCGACGTTACGTTGATTTTGTTACGAAACTCTATAAGTATGAGATGAATGACTTTATCGATAAGAATATTGATTCGCCATTAGATCTACTTACTCCAAATTTAGCTAAGCTAATTGCAATTGGTGGTTTTAGAAGATTGGCACCAAAAGTTGCGCAGTTCTTGAAAGACCCACGGACGCAACGCATCTACTCATTCCAAGCCATGTACGCTGGAGTTTCCCCGCAACAAGCGCTTGCCATCTATGCAGTTATTGCATACATGGATGCAGTGAATGGCGTCTATTTTCCTAAAGGTGGTATGCATGCAGTTCCACGAGCGCTTGCTGCCGTCGCAGAGAAACATGGTGCGAAAATTCACTATAACTCTAAAGTGGTTAAGCTAGAAGAGCGAAATAGTAGAGTCGTCGCTGCAATAACCGAAGATGGTTCTCGATATGAATGCGATGTAATTATTTTAAATCCAGATTTGCCGGTGGCATATCGCGACCTTCTAAAAAGGACGCCAGCGCGAGTAAAACGTTTGAATTACTCACCTTCATGTGCAGTACTTCTTGCAGGTTCTAGTAAGAAATACGATCACATCGCACATCACAATATACATTTCGGTGATTCCTGGGATGGAGTTTTCGAAGAACTAATTGATAAGAAGACTTTGATGACTGATCCAAGCTTATTAGTAACAGTTCCTACACATGATGACAAATCTCTAGCCCCGCAAGGAAAAGAGAGTTACTACGTCCTCTTCCCTACTCCGAACTTGTCTGCAGATATTGATTGGAGAGAAGAGGCTCCTCGCTATCGCGATCAAATGATTAGCACTATGGAGAAACGTGGTTATACAGATTTTGGAAAATCAATTGAAGTTGAAAGTTTAACCACGCCCTTGGAATGGGAAGCTATGGGACTTGAGATGGGAGCGCCGTTCGCTAGCGCTCATACATTTATGCAAACTGGACCATTTCGTCCAAATAATCTTGCCAAAGGTTTTGAAAATGTAGTCTTTGCAGGAAGTGGCACCCAGCCCGGCGTTGGCGTACCGATGGTTCTGATTTCAGGAAAACTTGCTGCTGAAAGAATTTTGGGCAATAGATGAATGAGTTGGTTGCAGCAGGAATTTTAGATTCTGAGCTCCAAAAATCCTATTCGGAATGTAAAAGATTAAATGCTTTGCACGGTAAAACTTACTATCTTGCTACTTTGTTACTTCCAAAGAATAAGCGGCCATTTGTTCATGCCCTATACGGATTCGCAAGATATGCCGACGAGATAGTTGATAATTTTGATTCGAATTTAAGTAATTCACAACGACGCTCTGAACTCGAGCAGTGGAGTTTCCAGATGCTCAATGATTTGAAAACCGGCACAAGTACAGACCATGTTGGTCGAGCGCTTGTCGATACTGTAAATAGATTTGATATCCCGATTGCATATTTCGAAGCATTTCTACATTCAATGGCGATGGATCTTGATGTAGTTGAGTATGCAAATTTTGATGCACTATCTGAATATGTTTACGGTTCCGCCGCTGTGATTGGTTTGCAAATGGTAGAGATACTGGGGATGAAAAAGGGCGAAGAGGAAAACACTCGTAAGGCTGCTGAAAAACTTGGAATCGCATTTCAGCTTGCAAATTTCATTCGCGACGTAGGTGAAGATTTAGAACGTGGGCGGATTTACCTACCTATGGATGAACTCGCAGCATTTAATATAGATCGTGAAATGCTGGAGCGAAAAATTGTTACTCCACAATTAAAGTTGGCGCTTAAAGATCAAATTGAGAGAGTAAGAAAACTGCAGAGTGAAGCCAATGCAGGAATCAAAAATTTGAGTCCTGATAGTCGGCCCTGTATCGAGGCGGCAAGTGAGCTGTACTGCGGGATTGTCGATGAAGTTGAAAAAATAGATTTCCAGATTTTCAACAAGCGTGCCAAAACTTCTACTTTAAGAAGAATTAGAGTTGCGCTTCCTGCTTGGTTAAGAGCAGTAAAGGCTCGCTAACGTCTTTCAATCCCTTTTCTACCCCAATAAACCCAAAAGATCATCGTCAAGGTAACCATTGAATACCCAAATAGAAGATCTTCTGCTGGGGCCGAGGCAACTCGAACGCCAACTATAAAATCTTCGTTGTAGGTAAGGATTCCTCTGGAAGTTAGCCACCAATTAGTGATCAACTGGAAGAACAAGATAATTGCATATGAAGTCCAATATCCCCTTCGCGTAACTAATCTAGTTTTGAAGAGAAATAGGTCTGTAAAAACAACAACGACGACAGAAATGCATGCAAGTGCCGTGTAACTCATACTTCATCACCAAATTTCCAATGTGGCCGTCTACTTCGAACAGCTTCAATGGTCATCAAAGTCGCGAGAGGCACGACTATAAAAAATAGAAATTCTTCTAAGGGAACGCCTTTAGGTCCATAAATTCCAACAACCTGTGCTGGGTCGAATTTCCAATGGCCGCTAGCGACAGCGTAATAATCCCAGATCAAGAAAATTACCGAGACTGGAAAAATTGATAGAAATGCACGTCTTACCCGACGAAGCACACCAACTTTTAAAAATATCTCTAACCAGAAAGAGCCAACTACGGTAAAGATCAACATTGCGAAATATGCGAATCTGGCCACGCCATATGTTAATCTTTAATTAATCGGGAGCCAATGGCTGAGAGGACCTTCGGGTCGACCGTTTGACCAGTTCGATAATGCGAATTGGAAAGGAGAAATATGTCAGTACTTTTTCAAGCTTGGGGATATGAAGTAACAATTCTTGAATTAGCAGCAGTAATCACCTCACTTTTAGCGGTCTATCTCGGTGCTTTGGGCACACGAAGGGCTTGGCCATGGTGGATTTTGAGCAGTGCGCTTTATGGTCTCTTCTTCATAAATGTAGATTTGATTGCAAGTGCAATACTTCAATTAGTTTTTATTGCCGCGGCAATTTGGGGTTGGTTGGGTTGGAGCGTTTCTGGCGTTCTGCCAAGATTTATGACAAATATAGAGAGAGCTCTCTGGGGAGTCGCACTCGTATCTATCTGGTTGATAACTGCTCCCGCCCTAGCTGATATAGGCGCTGCTGCATCATGGCCAGATTCTTTCTTGCTTGTTTCAAGCACAATCGCGCAAATTGTTATGGTGCTCCAGAGAAATGAAACCTGGATTCTCTGGCTAGCAATTGATGCATTTGGTACCTGGCATTACGCAAGGCAGAGCTTCTACTTCACCGCTCTGCTCTACTTAATCTTTACAATCATTGCGGTCTTTGGCTGGGTCCGCTGGAAAAAAATTAGAAAGTGAGCAATCTTTCGCTTGATGATCTAATTAAAAGCCTTCTTGCGGCTAAACCGAAGTCTCCAAATGTAAGAATAATTGCAATCGACGGCCCAGCAGGAGCAGGTAAATCGACTTTAGCAAAACGGATAAAGAGTAATCTGCAAGAACAATCTGGCCTAAAGACGGTGATAGTTCACATGGATGACTTATATGACGGTTGGGAAAATGCATTAACGGATCAGCTAACCAAGACACTGATTAATCAGATTCTAATACCAGTCTCTTTGAGCAAGAATTTTGGTTATCGCAAATACAATTGGTTATCGGGAAATTTCGGAGAATTTTTTGAGGAAGAATCTCCAGAAATTCTTATCCTTGAAGGAGTCGGATCTGGACAGAGAGCTACTCGAAAGTATTTAGATCACTTGATTTGGATTGATATCGATGCAGAAACTGGTTTACAACGAGTGCTTCAGAGAGATGGCGATTATCTGGAGAATGAAATGCGAGTTTGGCAGATGCGAGAGAGTTCGCATTTTTCAATGGAAAACACTCGAGATTCAGCGACTATCCGCATTAACGGTAGCTTCTTCATCTAAAATCGCGTTGTGTCTGATCTTACGGGCGAAATTATCGATGGGCGCTACAAGCTCAATCGAATAGTTGCCTCGGGTGGCATGGCAACAATCTATGCAGCCACTGATTTGAGACTAGATCGAACAATCGCCGTAAAGATTATGCATCCGCATTTGGCCCAGGATGAAAAATTTGTAGAGAGATTTATTAGGGAAGCGAAGGCGGCTGCATCCCTCTCCCATCCCAATATTGTTGCAGTACTTGATCAAGGCTGGAATCAAGGTGGTACACCTTGCGTATTTATTGTCATGGAACTTATAGAAGGATCAACTCTCCGAGACTATCTTTTTGAACAAGGACCGGCTTCCGTCGAACAAACTTTACAAATGTTGATGCCCGTTGCAAGCGCGCTCGCCGCCGCCCATAAGATGGGTATAGTTCATCGCGATATAAAACCTGAAAATATTCTTGTTTCTAAAGAAGGCAGAATTAAGATTGCTGATTTTGGCCTAGCGCGTGGCGCACTCCTTGGAACAACGCTAACCGCTGAATCAAGTGTGATTTTAGGTAGCGTTTCTTATCTTTCACCGGAACAAGTTCAGCGGGGCGTAGCGGATTCTCGAAGTGATATTTACTCCCTTGGAATTGTTCTTTTTGAGTTGCTAACTGGGACTAAGCCTTATCAAGGTGAAGATCCAGTTCAAATTGCAATTCGACATGTTAATGATCGAGTTCCGGCACCTTCATCGATTAATCCGGCAATTCCGAAAGAGATTGATGAGTTAGTACTTAGCGCAACCGATGTAAATCCAGATAAGCGGCCAAAAGATGGCGCTGAATTCTTTGACCAGCTTCGCGCGCTATCGGAGAAGATTGACCCTCGAAAACGTCAATTGAGTCTAGAACTCGACTTACCTCCTATGCCTATAAAGCAACCAATTCGCGAGAGAGAATCAAGGAAGAAGTCAAAGTCTTACAAACCCGAAAGTGAGAGTTCGATGAAGCGAGAATCGACAACGAAAACTTCTAAGAAGAAAGTCTCGGCGAGAGTTCGACGTAATCGACGAGTTGCACTGGGAGTACTCCTTATTGGATTACTTGGAGCTTGGTATACATTTTTGGGGCCCGGCTCGAAAATCGTTGTGCCATCGCTTGCTGGATTAACTGTGAATGAAGCTAAAAAAGACTTATCTGAATTAGGTTTAACGCTTCGCATAGGTTCTGAGGAATTTAGTGAAGATATCCCAGAAGGTCGCATCATTAAGTCCGAACCTGCTGGTGGCGGAAGAGTTTCAGAAAATGGTGAAGTAGTTGTTTTCACTTCCAAAGGTAAAGAGAGAATTCTAGTTCCCTCACTTTTGGGCTTAAATAGTGAAGATGCCCAAAAGTTGATTGAGAAGAATAATCTTTTCGTGGGCGAAATTAGCGAGGAGTTTTCAAGCGACTTTGCAAAGGGATTGATCATTAGAACTATTCCCGCAAGCGGGGACCGTGTTAAGCGAGATACTCAAGTTTCAATTGTCATATCAAAGGGCGTGGAAAGCGTCGCAATTGCTGATTACCGTGGCAAGAGTGGCGAACAAGCGCTTAATGAATTGGTTGAAGCAGGATTTGATGTGGATAGTAAGTATGTATTTAGCGAAGACCTTCCTGCTGGCGCGGTTGTAAGCCAATCCCCCGCCCAGGGAGAGGCTGAAAAAGGTTCTCTTATTACGCTGACCGTTTCTAAGGGCACCGAATATGTTTTTATTCCAAACATCTTCGCACTTAATGAAAAGAAGGCAATATCTGCGCTAGAAGATCTTGAATTGAAGGTAGAAGTCAAACGACTTGGAAATAAGAAGGAGAAAGTAGTAACAAATATCTCCCCTAAAGTTGGTAGCAAAGTTAAGAGAGGGTCAAAGGTAACTATCACTGTAGGGTAAGGCTGTGAAGAAGCCGCGCATCGGAGCCCATGTCCCCACTTCAGGCGGAATGGCAAAGAGATCTATTGAATATGCGGTAACTACTAAAGCTGAGGCAATTCAGGTTTTTGCATCTAACCCGCGCGGTTGGGCAATGCCAGATTCAAATCCAGAAGCTGATGAGAAATTCAGAGCGCGTGCATCTGAATTAGATATTGAAACTTATGTTCATGCACCATTCCTTATTAATTTAGGTTCTCCTACTACAAGTACTTATGAAAATTCCCTAGCTTCAACTGCTTATTCGCTCCGTCGCGGCAGAGAGATTGGAGCGCTTGGCGTTGTAATTCATACCGGTTCTGCGGTAGATGAAGATCATCTACCTAATGCCTGGAAACAAATTTCAAAAGGCATGTTGCCGATTTTAGAGAAGCTAAAAGATAACGATCCATGGCTACTTCTAGAACCCACTGCTGGTCAAGGTCAATCACTTGTCCGGAAAATTGAAGATTTAACCATGTATTTTGAAGCGCTCAAATGGCATCCAAAAGTTGGAGTCTGTCTTGATACTTGCCACGTCTTTGCTGCGGGTCATGACATCAAAAGTAAAGGCGGCATGAAGAAAACACTTGATTTATTAGTTGAAGTTGCTGGCAAAGATCGTATCCAATTGATTCATGCCAACGATTCCATGGATGTCCTCGGTTCACTTAAAGATAGACATGAGAATCTTGGCGAGGGTGAGATAGGTATAAAGCCTTTTGAAGAATTAATTGCTCATCCAGCAGTAAAGAATGCGCCTCTTATTTTGGAAACTCCTGGTGAAGAGCCAGAGCACGGAAAAGAGATTGGCACTTTAAAAAAGATAAGAGATAAGTAGATGGCAATTGCGTTAGCCCCCTGGGCTTTACTTGCCGTCGCAGCCATGTGGGGACTCTCCTTTGTCTGGATGAAAGATATTTTGGATCAGCAAGATGTCTTTAGTTTCTTAGTCTGTCGATTCCTTGTTGCCGCATTTGCAATGCTGATTGCACGACCTAGCGTCTTAGCAAAGTTGAATTGGCGAGTAATAACTGTTGGCAGCTTTGCAGGCGGCGCTCTCGGATTGGGCTATATATTCCAAACTCTTGGTTTAGAGCGAACTACTCCTGCGATTACAGGTTTTATAACAGGACTTTATGTTGTATTCACTCCACTAATCGGGGCATTTTTACTACGGGAAAGAATTACATTTGTCGCTTGGTTCTATATTGGATTGGCAACTCTCGGATTAGGTGTTCTCTCTATCTCTGGTTGGTCCGTTGGGCTAGGTGAAATTTTTGTTCTTGTATCCGCGCTTCTCTTTGCGATACACATAATTCTTCTTGGTCGGTGGAGCTCACATTTTGACACCTACACGTTGACCTTCGTACAACTAACAACCTGTGCAGTGGTTTCAGGTATCCCTGCTGCTCTCAATGGTTTTCAAGCGCCGCCAGATTCTCAAACCTGGGGTGTGGTTCTATTTACAGCAATCTTTGCCACATTCTTTGCATTCATAATTCAAACTTGGTCACAAGCGAGAATATCTGCAACTAAGGTTGCAGTAATTCTGACGACCGAAGTTGTCTTTGCGGCACTCTTCTCCGTCGCACTAGGCGCAGAACCTTTAACTGCACGTATTTTGATTGGGGGTACCATGGTTTTAATCGCAATGATTATGATTGTGCAACCCCGAGTAACGCCACAGGAGATTAAAAGTGATCGTTGATCTTCGCTCCGATACCGTAACTAAGCCCTCTGCTGGAATGCGCGAGGCAATATCAAGAGCTGAAGTTGGCGATGATGTCTACAGTGATGATCCCACTGTTAACTCACTCGAAGAACGTGTTGCGGAGTTATTTGGCAAAGAAGCGGCGGTTTTTACTCCGACTGGATCGCTAGCAAATCAACTCGGCATACGAACTTTAGTAAAACCAGGTGAAGAACTCATTTGTGAGAGTAACTCACATATCGCCAGAGCAGAGTTGGGCGCGGCAGCTGTCTTCAGCGGGATAACAACAAGAACATGGAGTGATCTAAATGGCGAGCTTTCGGCTGAACGAGCAATCGAAATAGCGCGCCCTGATTCTGGGCCGTATCTTGTTTCCACTAAAGCCATCGCCGTTGAGAACACCCATAATTTTGGTGGCGGAACTATTCAATCAATTGACGAGATTGCAAAACTTCATCAATATGCAAATTCTCAGGGGCTTGCACTCCATTTAGATGGTGCGCGAATCTGGAACGCACATGTTGCCTCCGGTATTTCCTTTAAAGACTATGGAAAATATTTTGAAACTCTGAGCGTCTGCCTATCGAAAGGCTTAGGCGCACCTATTGGATCTCTAATGATTTCAAATAAATCTAGAGTCGCTGAAGCAAGAATTTGGCGTAAAAGATATGGGGCTGGCATGCGTCAAGTTGGAGTTATTGCTGCAGCTGGCCATTACGCTCTAGATAACAATATTTCGCGTTTGACGCAGGATCACGAGCGAGCCAGACGGTTGGCAGATGCATGTGCAGCAATTGATAATTCTTTAGTTGATGCAACAAAAGTCAAAACAAATATTGTTGGACTAGATTTGAGCAAAACTAAACTTTCAGCTTCTGAGTTCGCGGCGGCTGCAAAATCTGAAGGAGTCTGGTTAGGCGCGCTCGGACCCAAGTTTGTCAGGCTCGTAACTCACATGGATTTAACTGATCAAGCAATTGATAGAGCAATTGAAGTTTTACAGAAACTACTTAAGAGCTCCCTCGTGGCGAAGTAGCCACTCTTTAGCATCCAAACCGTAAGCGTAATTCCCGAGGGCTCCTCCGCTTCTTACAATCCGATGACACGGAATAACCAGTGCAATTAAGTTTCTTGCACAGGCGCTACCAGCGGCTCTGATTGCATCGGGCGAACCAGATTTCTTTGCAAGTTCCGCATACGAAATAGTTTTTCCTGGTGCAACTTTCCGCATTGATTTCCAGGCAGATTGCGAGAATCTTTCACCTGGTTGTCGAACAGAAATGCCATCGATAGCTCTTAAGTCGCCATCAAAATAATCTTCTAGCAAATCCGAAACAATTGGAATTCGTTTTACATTTGAAATTTGACGTTCTTGATCAATATTTTCTAGTTGAGAATGTAGCTTGACGAAACTTGAATAACCTGATGCCAAAAGTAATTCATCATGTGCCAATAGATAAAGGGTTCCGATTGGGGTCTTTAAAGTCGCCCGTGAAAGCACGAGGCGAGCCTACGCTTATTTGCTGTCGCGCAACATCTCGGCAAGTAAAAAGGCTAACTCAAGAGATTGAGTGTGATTTAGCCTCGGATCACAGGCCGACTCGTAACGAGTAGCTAAATCCTCATGCGAAATCTCCAGGCCGCCACCTACACACTCAGTTACATCGTCGCCAGTCAATTCAATATGTATTCCACCTGGGTGAGTTCCTAGTTTGTTATGCACGTCGAAGAATCCCCTGACTTCTTCAAGGACATCATCAAAACTTCTAGTTTTATATCCGGTCGGTGATTCATAAGTATTTCCATGCATTGGGTCGCATACCCAAAGAACATTTCGACCACTCTTAGTAACCGCTTCGACCAACGGTGGAAGCACGCTTCGAATATTCTTCGCGCCCATTCGAGTAATAAAGGTTAATCTTCCTGGTTCGTCATCTGGATTTAAAACATTGATTAAATCTGCAATTTCATTTGTGGTCGTCTTAGGACCAAGTTTTACTCCGATTGGATTCTTGATTTTCTTCGCAAAATCAATATGTGCGCCATCTAGTTGACGGGTGCGCTCGCCTATCCATAGGAAATGTGCGGATACGTCATATGGAAGTCCGGTTCGAGAATCAATTCGAGTCAGGGCCTTTTCATACTCAAGTATTAGCGCCTCGTGTGATGAATAGAAATCAACTGTCTTGAATTCTTCGGGATTAATACCTGCAGATCTCATGAAATCGAGAGCTCTGCCAATTTCCTTTGCCAAAGCTTCATATCGTGGACCTATATTTGAATCTTTAATGAATCCTTTATTCCATTCATGGACTAACCGTAGATCCGCAAAACCGCCTTGGGTAAATGCGCGAACCAGATTTAGAGTTGCTGCAGAGGTGTTATAAACCTTAAGCAACCTTGCAGGATCTGGCGTTCTTCCGGCTTCGGTGAATTCCAAGTCATTAACTGCATCGCCTCGATATGCCGG
>CAZCQR010000004.1:37590-39474 GCA_964500885.1 uncultured Clavibacter sp. | reverse complement strand
TTCCAGCGGTCTTCAAGTTGCATGCCGATAGTTATCCAAGTGGCATTAAAGATGCTGCTGCCGCCAACTGTTAGTAATCCGAATTTAATGACATTCATTTCAGATAAACCCGCAGGAATACTGACTAATGAGCGCACTAGAGGAAAAAGACGACCAAAGAAGATTGTCCAGGCTCCATACTTATCGAACCATTTGAAAGCTCTATCGACCTCAGATTGCTTAATCCCAACGTATTTTCCAAATCGATCAGTTAGGTAATTGACTCGATCTTTAGAGATTCCATAGCCAACTGTGTAAAGAACTAAAGCTCCAATCAGTGAGCCGGTAGTTGTGGCAATCAGGAGTGGAATGAATTGGAATTCTCCGATAGAGACATTAAAGCCAGATAGGAGCAATACGAATTCAGAAGGCAACGGAATCACAATTGACTCAATTGCGATAAAGAGTCCAGCCCCGAGGATTCCGATGGATTCAACCAATTGTGTGGCGAAATCGATCATGGCTTAAGGGTATCTGTGAGAGCGCGTCTAGCGGAGTTTTAGGGTTAGTTAGACATAATGGCGCGGTGAAAAATCAGAAGAAGTTGGTATTCGCGCTTTCAATTGCGTTGGTGACATTAATGGTCCCTGCAGTCCAAGCTGCCAAACCAAGTTCGACTTTCTTCTTAGCGCAGACGCCAGGTTTTCCGGAAACAAAATTGACCTTTTATGGCGTCGTAAAACCTAAGGTTAAAAATGCTGTTGTAAGAATCGATGTGAAACTTAAAAAAGGTTGGAGCGATACTCGGTTACGGACAAAAACTAGTGCAAGTGGATCTTGGCGAATTTCAACTAAAGTTACCGCTTTTGATACCACAGCTATTTATCGTGCACAGGTCGCTATCGGTAAGAAGCGATTTGCGACTACTAGTAAATCAATAAAGATTAAACAAGCGCCACAATTGACGACACCGGAAGATTTAATTGCACTTACCGGCCCTGGCGGTCGAATCCATGGAACAGATGTCAGTCGCTGGCAGCATCCTGGCGATAAGCCGATTGATTTTGTAAAGATGTATAACGCAGGAATTCGATTTGTAATTATTAAAGCCTCAGATACCCGAGATGATGCAGATGCCTTAGCTCTTAAGTATTTATTGATGAATCGTGATCCAGCACAAGCGGCTGGCTTATATACGGGTTATTACCATTATGCGATTTTGCCGAATAGCACCGATCGTGATGTTGTGATTAAGGATGCGCAAGCTCAGGCGCAGAAAGCTATTTGGCGCTTATCGAGTCTTGGCGGATATACCGACCGAGACTTACCGTATGCGCTGGATCTAGAAAATAACTGTGTATTGGTCTCAGGTTCAACTTGTAAGAAATATGCCTCTAAGCAATTGGTGACTTTGTTTGCAGAAACTTGGATGGACACAATGTATCAAAAGACTGGAAGAAAACCTTTCTTCTATTCCTACCCAACTTTCTTAGAGCAAGCCATGGTTAGAAGTGAAAAGCTGCGTGAGTATCCGTTATGGAAAGCTCAATACGGAATTGATCCCGCCGACCCAACAGCTGAACCGGGAAGAAAAGTATTTGGATGCTTTGTACATTCTTGGAGCACTGCTAATTGCTCCTCGCTCTGGCAAATTTGGCAGTACTCCTCTTGCGGAATCGGTGAAAAGTATGGTGTTGCGTCAGCGCGGATTGATTTAAATGTCTTTAGAGGAGACACATTCTCATTCTTACAACTAACTAAAGGCGATTGGGTGCCTGCTACTGGCGATTACTTACCTGTAAATGAACCAACTTCACTCTTAGTTACTGGAATAAAAGCGACTTCAACTGATAAACGGACTCAGATAAAAGTTGAAGTTAAACGTCCAAGCGGAACTCCGGTAAT
>CAZCQR010000004.1:1284-37490 GCA_964500885.1 uncultured Clavibacter sp. | reverse complement strand
ACTTCATTGACAATAGATCTGCCTTGATCTGGCGCTTCAAAATTGATGCGAGTTCTTCTACTTAATACATCTGAAATCGAAATAGCCCCTTCATGGGTAACTGCATAGCGAATTTCGCCACCAATATATGGAAGATTTTCAATTAAGGGTTTCATAAGCTTCGAATTAGATTTTGCAGCTTCAAGCACTTCAACAAATAGTGAGCCATATCGATTTAGTAAATGCTCAATCGTGCTTTCAGAAACTCCGTAAGATTTTGCAATTCCTACCTTTTGATTCTTCAATACTGAATATCCATCAGCGCCAACAATCGCAAGTGATTCAGTACAAGAATCAGGCGTTAATCGCTTCAAATCAACAACTGCAGCGTCAATCGCATCTTCTGCCATCACTCGATATGTGGTGTATTTGCCGCCAGCGATTGAGACAAATCCGGGTACGGGATGATCTACAACATGTTCTCTCGATAAATCAGTAGTTTTTGAATCCTCGTTCGTTGAGATTAGTGGCCTAAGTCCCGCAAATACTCCAATCACCTGATTCTGATTAAGTTTTGGTTCCAAGACTCTATTTGCTTGATTAATTATGTAATTAACATCTTTTCTTGTTGCAATAGGAGTATTGGGATCTGAGTCATAATCCGTATCTGTCGTGCCAACAATCCACTTATCTCCCCAAGGAATTATGAAGAGGACCGAGACATCGGTCTTAATAATCACGCCAGATTTAGATCGAATGGCATTCCCTGGGACCACAATATGTGCTCCTTTGGACATTCGAACTTGGTAACCAGCTTTAATCCCGAGGTCTCGATATAGCTGATCAGTCCAAACTCCAGCCGCCATCACGGTGACTTTTGCTTTTACTTCAATACTCTCGTCGGTTTGTAAATCTCTAACTATTGCTCCTGTGACGCGCTTTCCATCTCGCCTAATTCCTTCGACACTAGTTCTAGTTGTAATGACTGCTCCATATTTTGCAGCGGTTCGAGCAATCATCATCGTATGTCTTGCATCATCAACTTGTGCATCAAAGTACTTGTAGCCACCAGTGATGAGATCGAGGCGCAAGGAAGGAGCAATCTCGCTAAGTTCTTTCTGGGAAATGTGTTTATGCCAAGGCAGGGCTCGCTTAAATCCGCGTAGAGCGTCGTATAGCGCCATACCGGCGCCCACATATGTACGTTCTTTAAACTTTTCCTGCAAGGGATAAATAAATGAAACTGGTTGCACTAAGTGTGGAGCAAGCGTAGTAATCATTAATTCACGTTCCTGCAGCGCTTCTCTAACTAATTTGAAATCATATTGTTCGAGATAACGCAGACCTCCATGGATCAACTTTGAAGAACGTGATGAAGTTCCAGAAGCAAAATCTTTAGCTTCGACTAGGGCAACGCTTAATCCCCGAGAGGCTGCATCTAAGGCAATACCAACACCGTTAATGCCGCCGCCAATAACCAAAATATCGAATTCGTTTGTTCTCAATGACTCAAGCGCATCTTTTCTCGCGCTTGGGCTTAGCTCAGAAGACAAAACCTTCACGCGCATAGAATACGCGTTATGAGATTCATCGGCGCCCTCGATCAAGGGACATCCTCAACTAGATTTATTATCTTTGATGAATCCGGAAGCATTGTTGGTCAGAGCCAAAAAGAACATAGCCAGATATTGCCGCAGCCAGGGTGGGTAGAACATGATGCAGTTGAAATCTGGGAAAACACAAAGAGTGTAATGAGCCATGCAATTTCTCAAATTAATATCGATGAACTTTCAGCAATCGGAATTACTAATCAGCGAGAAACCACGGTTGTTTGGGATAAAAATACTGGCGCTCCCCTATATAACGCGATTGTCTGGCAAGACACAAGAACTCAGAACTTTCTTGATTCAATTTCAGATTCGAATAAGAAAGTTATTACTCACAAATCCGGACTAACCATTGCGCCATACTTCTCTGGAAGCAAAATAAATTGGTTAATCGAAAATGTGCCAGCCGTAAGAGATGCCATTGCTAGTGGAAGTGCGCTCTTTGGCACGATTGATTCCTGGTTACTCTGGAACCTAACTGAAGGTATTCACAGAACTGATGTGACGAATGCCAGCCGAACTCTACTTATGAATCTTGAGACTCTGGATTGGGATGATGAATTACTAGCTATTTTTTCCATCCCAAAAAGTACGCTCCCGAAAATTTGTTCTTCATCAGAGGTTTACGGCGTTACCAAGAGCGATGGGTTTATAAAAGGTGGCATTCCAATTTCTGGAATCTTAGGAGATCAGCAAGCCGCAATGGTTGGGCAAGCTTGTTTTGAGCGTGGTGAATCAAAGACCACATATGGAACTGGAAATTTCGCATTATTGAATACAGGTGAAGAAATAGTCCGCTCTAAAGCGGGATTGCTAACTACGGTTTGCTACAAATTTGGCGATGAAAAGCCACGTTATGCCTTAGAAGGTTCTGTGGCAGTTACAGGATCTGCTGTCCAATGGCTTCGCGATCAATTAGGAATAATTTCAAGCGCAAGTGAAATCGAATCTCTGGCAAGGCAAGTTTCAGATAACGGCGGTATTTATTTTGTTCCTGCTTTTTCTGGACTTTTTGCACCCTACTGGCGAAACGATGCTCGCGGTGTAATCGTTGGATTAACTAGAGCCGTGACGAAATCTCATATCGCAAGAGCTACATTGGAAGCAATCGCTTATCAAACTCGAGAAGTTCTTGATGCAATGAGCATAGATAGCGGAGTTCCACTTGCTGAAGTGAAAGTCGATGGCGGAATAACAGCCAATGAGCTTTGCATGCAGATTCAATCTGACATTATGGGAATTGATGTTATCCGCCCAGAAGTAATTGAAACAACTGCACTTGGCGCTGCATATGCGGCTGGACTTGCGACTGGCTTTTATCGAGATAAAAACCAAATCCGATCTAATTGGCAAGAAAATAAACGTTGGCTCCCAAATAAAGATTCAAAACTTGCTACTGAAGGATTCAAAAACTGGAAGCGGGCAGTTGAGCGCAGCTTTAACTGGGTTTAAGTTAATTTATTTACCTCGATAATCAGCGCTTGGGCTGGCTGCAAAATAGGTGCCGGTAAACCAATTTCTTGCAATAAATCGCCAGTTGCTTCCGCGCCTACTTCTATCCAATTCGGAGCCTTTATTAACATCATTCCAGCTATGCCTGCCGGATTCACCACTTTAACCTGATATTTTGCATTTGCTGATAATCCTCTAAAACGAAGATTTGGAAGTTGAGATGCAGAAGTTGGAGTTAGTTGCGCGAAGATAAAAATTGATTCTTTCTCTCCAGTGACGCCATAAAAATTGTTGGATTGATCTGGATAATCGATTCGGATCAATTTTCCGGTATGTAACAATGCACGCTTTGCTTTGTAATAATCAATCCAGCTCTTAAGAATTGAAAGTTCTTCACCAGAAAGTTTGGAGATATCCCATTCAATTCCAGAATGACCAATTAATGCTGTGGCAGCTCTAAAAGATAATGCCAACTCTCTACCAGTTTGGTGGCTTGGAGAGGGCCCAATATGACTACCGAGAAGCTCTGGCGGCAAGAACTGTGCCGTCCAACGTTGAATCGATTGTCTAGATAGCGCATCATTATTATCGCTAACCCAGAAACGATCAACGTAATCAACCATACCTAGATCGATTCGACCACCGCCGGATGCACAAGATTCAATTTCTAAGCCTGGATTTAATTTCTTCAATTCTGCAAAGAGTCTATAAATGGCTAGGACTTGATTGCGATACTCAGCTCGGCCATTGGCGCCTGCGTCAACCAATGTTCGATTGTGATCCCACTTTATATATTTGATCTTGCACTCCGAAATAACATCATGCGTTGCCTGAAGAACATATTTGTAAGCATCAGGATTGGCCAGGTTTAGAACTAGTTGGTGGCGCCAAGTTGGAGGCGTTCTCCCAGCTTCTTGGAGAATCCATTCTGGATGTTCTCGATATACATTTGATTCTGGATTTACCATTTCGCCTTCAAACCAGAGTCCAAATTCAATTCCTTTGCTGGCTGCATAATCTGAAATTGGCTTCAGTCCATTTGGCCAAACATCCTTACTTATCTGCCAATCGCCCAATCCAGATTTATCATTTCGCCTTGAACCAAACCAACCATCATCTAAAACAACTCTTTCTACGCCAATACTTGCTGCAATATCAATAAGGGATTTGACCTTTGCTTCACTATGGTCGAAATAAATTGCTTCCCAGAGATTTAAAGTAAGTGGACGACTGCTCTTTGGATGATTTGTTCTCGCTCTCAACATCAAATGAAACTTCTCTGCCAGCCCATCTAGTCCGCTCATCGAATAAGCAGCCAGTAAAGCGGGGGCTTTATAAGTTTCACCCGTTTTCAGAATAACTTCACCTGGAGCGAAGATTTCACCTGCACCAATGGATTTATAACCATCTGGATTTTTTTCCACTAGGTATTGATGATTGCCACTCCAGGCAAGTGAAACTGCCCATGCTTCTCCGGATCCAAAGTTTGTTTCGTTTGTTAGCGCGATCTCTCCAATAGTCGCATTGTGGCCAGTTTTTCCTTCGCGAGAATCGCGAATCCATCTGCCAATCTGAATCTCTCTACGCTGTGGGTTACGTTCGTTTGACCACCGACCGGCAAAATCTAAAGTCTGAACTGCTCGATCGGGAAGCGGTAACCAGTAAGCAAATTCATTCAGACAATAATCTGTTCCTAGATTCTCTAATGAAGCTTGCAACGAAAAAATCCCGAATTGATCTAATTCAAATAGGTATTCTAATTTTAATTTAGCAGTTGCATCGACGAATATTGCTTTCGCTTTGGTCTTATTAGATGTTAATTCTCCTAGTGCAAACTTTGTAGACCAATCTTTTCCGGATCGATGTCCAGAAATTGTTGGATAACCAAGGAAACCTCTTGAATGCTCCCGATTCATCCCTGCAACTTGAGTCTCATCAAAATCACTATTTGGAATTGATTTCTCCGATGTTAAATCTTCAATCTTTCCGTTTAACTCTCGACCCCAATATTTAATAACAAATGCGCCGGCGGTTTCTTCAAGATAAATCTGCATTCCGCCGTTAGATAAGTGCGCCTGCCGTTGCATACCGGTAGAGTAATAGGCATCATGACGAGTAAGAAACTAGGCGCCGGCGTCATTAGAACTGACCGATTCTTAATGGATGGTCGAACGATTCGTTACTACGACACACAGGGCCAGAGTCGCACCGCCGAAGATTTGCGTGATCCGGAAACTCAACCAGAGATTGGCGAGATGCGCCTTGATGTCTTAACAAATGAATGGGTTGTAGTTGCCGCACATCGACAGGGTCGAGTATTTCTTCCTCCTAAAGAGTTGAATCCATTAGCGCCAAGCAAGCCTGGTTCTTTGACCGAAATTCCAGAATCAGATTATGAAGTAGTTGTTTTTGATAATCGTTCGCCATCATTGCGCTCTCCTAAAGCTGATGTGAAGATTCCCTCAGATTTAGATTTCTACACACCACCTCTTCCAGCAGCTGGAAAATGTGAAGTGGTTTGTTTCACGCCAAATTACGATGCATCTTTTAAGGACCTGTCGGATCGACAGATTCGGACGGTGTTGGAGGCATGGCGCGATCGCGTAACTGAATTGTCAACACTTAATTACATTGAACATATTGCACCTTTTGAAAATCGCGGTGAAGAAGTTGGAGTAACTCTGGCTCATCCTCATGGACAGATTTATGCCTATCCATATCTACCACCAAGGACCGAGAAAATGTTGTCCGTCGCGACTGCGCACAAAAAGAGGACTGGTCGAGTTTTACAGGAAGATGTAATCGCAAGAGAGCTCAAAGACGGATCTCGAATAATTGCAGAAAATGAGGAGTGGTTGGCCTATGTTCCCTATGCAGCCCGCTATCCCTTTGAAATTCATGTCTCACCGAAGACATCGGTTGCTAATTTAGTTGAGCTCGCTGAGGTGGCATGCGAGAAGTTTGCACCGATAGCCAGAGAAGTTCTGAAAAGGTTAGATGCTGTCTTTGAAATGAAGATGGCATACATCGCAGCTTGGCACCAAGCGCCAGTGCATTCTGGAAGTGAATTTCTAAAATTGAATTGGCAGATCACTAGCGTACGAAGAGCGCCAGGAAAACTAAAATACCTAGCAGGATCTGAGTCTGCATATGGATCATTCATGATGGATCTTTCGCCAGAGCAATCAGCTCAACTTCTTCGCGATGCAAAGATATGAGTCTAGACATATCAACTAGTTTTCAGGAACTTTTTGCTGCGGCTCCAGAGGTAATTGCAGCGGCACCTGGGCGAGTAAATCTGATTGGTGAACATGTCGATTACAACGATGGCTTTGTACTTCCGTTTGCTATTGATTCAATAACCATATCCGCAATAAGAGTTCGATCAGATTCAAAAATTCGCATAGCTTCAAAGCAGAAACCTAATGAAGTTTATGAGTGTGAGCATGAAGATTTGATACCCATGACAGGACCAGATTGGACTCGATATCTACTTGGAGTCATATGGGTGTTGGGAGTTAAGCGCGGTGTAGATATCTTGATTGATAGCAAAGTTCCACAAGGTGCTGGGTTATCTTCCTCAGCTGCACTTGAATGCAGCATCGGCATTGCGTTAAATCATCTTTTTAAGCTCGGACACTCATTGCCTGATTTAGCTAGATTGATGCAGAAAGCTGAGAACGATTACGTCGGTGTTCCTTGTGGAATTATGGATCAATCAATTTCCTTGATGGCCAAAGAGGGCTATGCCCTCCTACTAGATTGCAGAGATTTATCAACTAGTCATATTCCAGTTAATTTTTCGGCTTCTGGTTTGAAACTCTTGATTATTGATACCCAGGCCCACCATGCGCTAATCGATGGTGGCTATGCAGAGCGGAGATCTCAATGTGAGTCTGCAGCGAAAACTATTGGGGTTAAGTCTTTGAGAGATGTTGATATCTCGCTACTAGAGAGCAATTCAAAGAAACTCTCAGCTGTAGAACTTAAACGCGCACGACATGTTGTCCATGAGATAAATCGGGTCAAAGAAGCAGTGGTAGCGCTTCAAAAAAATGATTTTGCAACTCTTGGTAAGTTGATTTCAGAGTCTCATAATTCACTTCGTGATGATTACAACGTTTCCGCTCCTGAACTAGATCTTGCAGTAGAAGTTGCGATTAAGCATGGAGCTCTGGGTGCACGCATGGTTGGCGGTGGATTTGGCGGTAGCGCGATTGCATTAATTAAGGAAGAGGATGCAGGAACAGTTGCAAGTCAGATTGAGAAAGCCTTTAAAGAATCAGGATTTAAGCCACCAAGGTTTTTTGACTCATTGCCGAGTCAAGGTGCGCGAGTATTGAAATCTAATTAACGGGAGTTACTGAAATAACTTCAACGCCACCGATTGCATTCAGAACATTTATCAAATCGGCTGGATCGGAACCAGGAATTGCAACGGTAATGTCATCAATTCCACGACCACCTTCAGATGAAAGAACTACTAAGCCGCGAATATCGCCACCTGCAAATCCAATGGCAGACGCAACGGCACCGAGCGAACCAGGTCGATCTGGAAGTGCTACTCGGATTTTCACCATTGCCATAGTGCAGAGTCTAAGTGAAAAGCTCCCCGACTTGGACTCGAACCAAGAACCTGCCGGTTAACAGCCGGCTGCTCTGCCGATTGAGCTATCGGGGATTGCGGGCAAACTCTAGGTCAAGCCTTCGCCGAACGCCAATTCCCGTAGGCCTCTTCTTCGGCTCTCCATTTCTACGAGCCGGGCAAAAATCTCGCCATATTCTTTTTCATTTTCTACCGGATTAAGTCTTTGCAGGGTTGATTTAATCTCTGCGATTGAACGAGAGAGCGCTACTTCATTTAGTCGTGCCATGATGCTCGAGACATATTTATCCGAAATCTCGCCCGTGGTTCTTATAGGTTCTACTGATAGCTCCAGCATAAAAGATTTCAAATCTTCATTCTCCACTTTTTCTAAATCAATCTCCACCAAATCATTCTGGGTATCAATAAATTGACGTAATTTTTCGTATGCAGGATGCGAGAAAGCATTGGTTTCAATTTCTCGCCACTGCCTTGCAAGTGCTGGCATCTGTAAGCGAACTTTGAGAACTTCTCGCTCTAGAGCAAGTCTGGGTTCATTTGGATCTGGGCGCCAATTATTTGAGCTCTGCTCAATTGCAGTTTCACTTTTTCTCGTTGAACTCTTCTTTACAGCTGCAGTTACTACTTCGACATCCATTCCTAACCAGCCAGCTAAATTACGTACGTACTCAGGTCGCAGCGAGGAGTCTCTTATTTTGCCAATAAGTGGAGCTGTCGCATTTAAAGCGCCAACTCTTCCTTCTGCATTTGTTAAATCATATTTCTTAAGTTCGGTTTTGATTGCAAACTCAAAGAGCGGAACTCTACGTGCGATTAGATCTCGAACTGCAGCATCGCCACCTTTTTCTCTTAAATCACATGGATCTAATCCATTTGGTTCAACTGCAACGAAGGTCTGAGTGACAAACTTCTGATCATCTTCAAATGCCCGTAGCGCTGCCTTTTGACCCGCAGCATCGCCATCAAAAGTGAAGATAACTTCACCTCGGAAAGTCTCATCATCCATCAATAATCGACGCAAGATTCTTATGTGGTCATCGCCAAATGCAGTACCGCAAGTAGCAACTGCGGTTGTGATTCCAGCTAAATGCGCTGCCATTACATCTGTGTAACCCTCGACCACAACAACTTGGCGCTTTTTAGCAATTTCTTTCTTTGCCATATCTAATCCATACAAAAGTTGGCTCTTTTTATAGATTGGCGTCTCAGGGGTATTTAGGTATTTGGGGCCAGTGTCTTCTTCATCGCTTGCAAGTTTACGAGCACCAAAGCCGACAACATCACCTGAGATATCGCGAATTGGCCAAACCAATCTATTCCTAAACCTATCGATTGGGCCTCGTTGGCCATCTTTACTAAGGCCTGCAATATTTAATTCTTCATTTGTGAAGCCACTTCCAAGTAAAACTTTGGTTAAAGCGTCCCACTCATTTGGCGCATAACCAACACCAAAATGTTTTATTGCATCACTATCGAAGCCGCGTTTCTCCAAAAAACTTCTGGCATGTGCTGCTTCTGGATTCTTTAACTGCTCTTGAAAGAAGAGAGCAGCAGCATGATTTGCTGCCACTAACCGAGAGCGCCTACCGCTTGGAGCTGCACTGCCGCCTGATTCATATTGAAGTTGGTAACCAAGGCGCTCTGCAAGTTTCTCTACGGTTTCTGTAAAGGTTAGATGATCCATCTTCATAACAAATGCAATTACATCTCCCCCGGTTTGACAGCCAAAACAATGGAAGAAGCCTTTACTTGGAGTTACATGGAAGGAAGGACTTTTTTCATCATGGAATGGGCAGAGACCTTTTTTCTGTCCGCCACCGGCATTTTTAAGTTGAACATACTCTTCAACAACTTCATCAATGGGTGATCGATCTCGAACATATGCAACGTCGGTATCACGAATTCTGCCGGACATGTCTAAATCCTATTACCCAGCGACAACAGTCTTACCTGTGAGCTCTCGATAAAGAGCATAAGCGCCAGGATCGGTAAGCGAAGCAACTTGATCAATTACTACTCGTAATTTCTCGCTATTGGTTGATGCCCTAAACCACTCCTGGAGAAAGAAACTCTCCAGTGAATTTGGCGCTCGCTCAAATACAACTTCAACTAACTCTTTTAGAAGTTCGCGTTGTTTCAAATAAAGATCTTGAGACTTTTCCGCCTGAATTATGTAATAACCTGGCATAGCTTTGAGTATTGCAACTTCTACCCGCTGCGCTCTTGGGACGACCAATTCAGCGCGATAACGAGTTAAATCGCCATCGCCATGTTTAGCACGAGTCTCTCGTTCTGCTGCAACTGCGAATCGTCCAATCAATTGGCTGGTTAAATCCTTGAGTTGAGCAAGCTGTCGATGACTTCGATCGAATTCAGCTGGCCAACAAGAAAGTGACATCAGATTTGAAAGTGCAGTTTCAGCTTCCGCTTCAGTCAAATCACTTAAATATTCACCTTTCGCAACTTGAAATATCTTTGGTAGATCTGGCTTGATCTTCGATAACTCAATATGTCCAGTTACTAGCGCGTCTTCTAAGTCATGAACTGAATATGCAACATCATCAGACCAATCCATTATCTGAGCTTCCATGGAAGGTTTACCGGTTTGTGAACCTTGCCTCATCCAATTAAAGATTTCTAGATCATCCTGATAGACGCCAAATTTCTTTGAATGCTCATTTGAACTCCAGGGGTACTTTGTAGCTGCATCTAGTACTGATCTTGTTAAATTAAGACCGACCGATATTCCTTTTTGATCGACAGTCTTGGCTTCAACTCTAGTTAATAACCTAAAACTTTGGGCATTGCCCTCAAAGCCGCCACAGTCTTTCGCCAACTGCGCTAGAGCGATTTCACCATTATGACCAAAAGGTGGATGTCCCAAATCGTGAGCTAGACAAGCGCCTTCCATTAAATCTGGATCAGCACCTAGTGCGGCTCCAAGTTCGCGACCAACTTGTGCGCACTCTAAAGAGTGCGATAACCGAGTTCGCGGGAAATCACTTGCCCATGGAACCGCTACTTGAGTTTTTGCAGCTAATCGACGAAGCGCAAATGAGTGAATGATTCTTGCTCGATCACGCGCAAATTCGGTTCTGCCTTTTCTTTTGGCAGGTTCATCCAGGAAGCGCTCGCGATCAGATGGAACATATCCAATATGTTCTTTTGCCTCACGAAGTGCCATAGTTAGTAAGGCTACAGTTTCCAGGCAATATGGTCACTAATGTGAATTCCGCGACGTCCCAAAGTTATATATGCCAGATATGCGCTCGCTTCTCTGACTAAGTATCTAAATCCAACTTTATCTAGACTCGCTTCGCCAGTTCTCACAGGAGAACAACTTGATTCGAAACCAAAATCATTTGCCATCGTTTTAGATCGCAGGCAGTGGTACGGGTCGGTGACGATAATTATTTTTCGATACTTTTCTTTCGATACATTTTTTGCCAAGCCTTCGATACTTGTAAAGGTGTCACGACCGATTTTGATTGCCGTAATTGACTTCCAAGAAATTCCATTCCTGGCCAACCATTCGCGAGATGCGCCAGCTTCGGTGAATCTATCTCCTGGAGCGCCTTCACCCACGGTGAAAATTCGCTCCGCAAAATCCTTCTCATAAATTCGAAGAGCTTCTTTTAGTCGTGCCTCCAAAATCAAACCTGGCCGACCATCTAATTGAGCGGCACCCATAACCACAATTGCATCTGAAACTTCAATCTTTTCATTATTTGCATCAAGCCAGGTTCGCGCAATTGCATAAGTTGGAATTGCAAGTATTACGACAAGTAGAAAGGTGAGAAACTTGCCGATAATTCGGAAGATAAACATCAACCACCTGATCCAGAATCTCTGCCATCAACATTCACAAGCTCTTCAGGATCATCAAGCCAACCTTGAGGTAGCGATACGGCTCGACCATGGGATCGTCTGCCGCGAGGTGCATCGCCGACTTCAACCGGATATGGCTGATCAACTAATTGCGAGAGTAGCGAATCAAGTTCTGCCAAGGATGAAACCATCCCAAGTTTTGGTCGAATCTCTCCTTCTACGCGAAAACCTTTGAGATACCAAGCCATATGTTTTCGAAGATCGCGACATGCTCTCTCTTCACTTTGAAAATACGAAGCAAGTAATTGTGCATGGCGCCTCATCATTTCTCTAACTGCATAGAGAGTTGGCAATGGCCTTGCACTTTCGCCATTGAAAGCATGAACTAAATCAGCAAATAGCCATGGTCGACCAAGGCAACCACGACCGACTACCACTCCCTCGCATCCAGTTTCATCCATCATTCGTAATCCATCATTGCCCGACCAAATATCGCCATTTCCCAGTACTGGGACACCCGTAGGCTTTAAATGTTCAACAAGGTTCTTGATTTTGCTCCAGTCTGCTTTACCTTCATAAAACTGCTCCGCAGTTCTTGCATGAAGAGCAACCCAAGCAACTCCCAATTTGGCTGCAATCATTCCTGCATCTAGATAAGTTTCGTGATTACTATCTATACCGACTCGCATTTTTACTGTAACTGGAATTCCGTATTTATCTGCATTGGTAACCGCCGCAGAAACCAATTCTGAAAATAATCTGCGCTTATATGGAAGTGCAGCTCCGCCACCTTTTCTCGTCACTTTTGGAACGGGGCAACCAAAATTTAAATCGATATGGTCTGCCAAATCTTCTTTGCCAATCATTTCAACTGCTGCAGCTAGATCTTTAGGATCCGTTGCATAAAGTTGTACAGATCTTGGCGACTCACCTTCGCCGGGAATAATCATCCGTAAGGTTTCTTCATTGCGCTCAACCAAGGCCCTAGCTGTAACCATTTCGCTTACGAACAAACCAGCACCTTGCTCTCGACATAGCAATCTAAATGCAGCATTTGTAATTCCAGCCATCGGTGCAAGCACAACTGGTGTAGTTAATTCGACCTCGCCAATTCGCGTTTGGAGTCGAAGTGAATTAGTTTTTAACAACCCAGTAGCCGCGGTGCTAGCCATGATTCAACTTGATCAATGGCAATTCGTTCTTGCTTCATAGAATCTCGTTCTCTGATGGTGACTGCTTGATCATTCAAGGTATCAAAATCAACCGTCACACAATAAGGAGTACCAATTTCGTCCTGACGGCGATAACGTCGACCAATCGCACCCGCGTCATCGAAATCAACGCTCCAAGATTTACGTAATTTCGCAGCTAGATCCCGCGCCTTTGGTGAAAGGTCTGCATTCCTGGATAGAGGTAGGACTGCAATCTTGATTGGCGCAAGGCGATAATCAAGTTTAAGTACGGCCCGTTTCTCCATTTCACCCTTGGAATTTGGCGCTTCATCTTCGGTAAAAGCATCCATTAAAAATGTTAGTGCGCATCGGTCAACTCCTGCCGCCGGTTCAATTACATATGGGAACCAGCGCTCATTGCTCTCTTGATCAAACCAAGATAAATCTTTACCTGATTTCTCGGAGTGAGCTTTTAGATCAAAATTTGTTCGATTAGCAATACCCTCAAGTTCACCCCATTCAGTACCAGCAAACTCAAATTTGTACTCAATATCAACGGTCCGCTTTGAATAATGCGAGAGTTTCTCTTTTGGATGCTCAAAAAGTCGAAGTCTTTCTGGATTAATTCCTAAATTCTTATACCAAGCCAATCTGGTATCAATCCAAGTTTGATGCCATTCCTCATCGGTGCCAGGAACTACAAAAAATTCCATCTCCATCTGTTCAAACTCTCTAGTTCTAAAAATGAAGTTACCTGGTGTAATTTCGTTTCGAAAAGATTTTCCAATCTGGCCAATTCCAAAAGGCGGTTTCTTGCGAGCAGTAGTTGCAACGTTCTGGAAATTGATAAAGATTCCTTGCGCAGTTTCTGGTCGCATATATGCAAGACCAGATTCATCTTCAACTGGTCCAAGATAAGTCTTTAAAAGTCCCGAGAATTGTTTAGGTACTGTGAACTTACCTTTATTGCCACAATTGGGACAGTTAATCTCTTCAAGGGATGTTGGCATTCGCTTATGTTTAGCTTCAAATGCTTCTTCAAGATGATCTGCTCTAAATCGCTTGTGGCAGGAAGTGCATTCTGTAAGTGGATCAGAGAATGTTTCGACATGACCTGATGCTTCCCATACTTCTCGCGCCAAAATTACACATGAATCAATTCCAACAACATCATCACGTTCGATGATCATTGATTTCCACCATTGACGTTTCACATTGTTTTTAAGTTCTACGCCAAGTGGACCGTAATCCCAGGAAGCACGTAAGCCGCCGTAGATTTCCGATGAGGGGTAAACAAAGCCTCTTCTTTTTGCAAGGCTAACTATTGTTTCTAAACGATCTTGGGCCATGGTGATCTCCATCCGGCTGGCTGTCGGCGGTGCGCACCGGTCGCAGCTCTCGCTGGGCGCAGAACTCAATTTTAGATCTCTTTGAACTCAAAATCCCCTACCTCTGGAAATGAAAATCATTTTCATTTCTGCTAACCTCTCGCTATGAGTACTCCAATTGTTCTTGCCGCTATAACTGCGACTGCAACTGCCCTCGGTGGATTGCTGGCTCTTCGAGCTAAGGATCGCCTTCACTTAGTACTTGGATTAGCAGCTGGACTTCTTTTAGGACTCGTTGCTTTTGACCTTCTTCCTGAAGTTTTTGAAATGGGAAGCGGTGAATTCCTGGGAGCTCCTACCGTATCCGTTGCAATCATTTTTGGATTTCTCGCATTGCATATTTACGAACGCTTCTTTGGCTCGCATGAGCCGGCAGAATCAGATTACGGGCACGATCACTCTCATTCATCAAATGTGGCGGGCGGTTTGGGCGCCCTTGCGATGGGAGGACATGTATTTCTCGATGGTTTAGCACTGGGAATCGCATTTTCAATTGATAGCGCACTTGGTGTTGCAGTTTTTGTTGCACTTCTCGTTCATGCCTTTAGCGATGGTTTGAACACGGTCGCGTTTCTGGTGAAGAGCGGCAAATGGAGTCGCAAAGCGATTTGGCTTCTAGTTGTTGATTCTGTAGCTCGAATATCCGGAGCTGCTCTTGGGACTTCATTAATTCTTAGTGAGAACTTAACCGCAAGCTATTTAGCTGTTTTCTCGGGAATCATTATTTATCTTGCTACAAGTCATATTCTTCCGGAAGCACATGCCCGTCACTCTTCTAGATGGACTTTGGCTGCCACAATTCTGGGAGTTGTAATTATGTGGGGATTAGTTTCGCAATTACATGTATTGCATGGTGAAGAGCACGAAGAAGTTGCTGCTGCCTCCTACCTTTATGAATAAATCAGAGATTAAGTTAATAAATGTCCTAGAGAGAATTGGCGGGTTTGCTAGTGCTCAGCAATTGCATCAATTGCTAATTCGCAGCGGGGAAAGTATCGGATTGACAACGGTATACCGTGCGCTCCAGTCATTATGTGATGACAAAATTGTTGATCAACTTCGCAGAGACGATGGAGAGGCTATCTATCGACTTTGTGGAGAGACGCATCACCACCATCTTGTCTGTAAATCTTGTGGAGCCACTGTAGAAATTGAAGGATCCGCTATTGAAAAATGGGCTAGAACTGTTGCATTAGAACATGGGTATCGAGATGTTGGACATCTTGCTGAAGTTTTCGGTATCTGCAAATCTTGTTAATATTTAGAAAAAATCCTTAATTGCTTCAGCATTAGAGACTGGAATTATCCATCGCTTAAATTTCTCGTTTTTGAACTCTAGTACTAGAACCGGGTTTCGCTTGTAGACAACGCAAAAATCTTTACCCCTGAAATATCTCATAGTGCCCAGCATGATCAAGAACGGAAATCCTGTACCCGGAGCTCTAATGCCTCGTAGAACTTCTCTAGTCCATGGGTGTTCACTTCTCGTCACAGAGACTAAATTCTCTATTTTTGCCTCTGGGTCCCTACCGAACGCACCAATATTTTCAAGCCAATTCAGGTTGTAACGAATTTTTCCGTTACTTATTTCAATCATCTGCTTACTCTAATCAAAAATCGGCCCAACATTTCGAGATCTCTTAATCTCAAAGAAACCCGGATAACTGGCAACGCCTACGACGCCATCCCATAGTTTTCCTGCTTCTTCACCTTTAGGTGCTGGCGAGATAACCGGACCAAAAAAGGCAGTTCCTTCTATCGCAATAATCGGGGTTCCGACATCGTTACCTACCAACTTAATTCCACGTTCGTGACTTTCAATAATCTTCACATCAAGCGATTCATCATTCATAGCAGCTGATAATGATTCTGATAGCCCAACTTCAATTAAGGAATCCTTAAATAACTGCTCAGTGATATCCATTTTCTTTAGATGAATTCGTGAAGAAATTGCAGTGTATAAAGGCAATGTAATTGAATCGCCCCTTAGATTTTGAGCGCCTGCTATAACACGTGTGCAGTACCAAGAATTAATTAACTTTGCTTTGTAATCCTCAGGGACTTCCTTATTTCGATTGAGATAGGCGAGATTAAAGAGATTCCACCTAACTTCGATATCGCGCACTTTTTCTACTTCTAGGATCCAGCGAGAGGTCATCCACGCCCACGGACAGAGCGGGTCGAACCAGAACTCAGCTTCTTTTTTCATCTTATGCCTTTCCGAATCTTCGATCGCGTTTTGCGTAAATTTCTATAGCCTTCCAGAGAGTTTCTCTCGTGACGTCCGGCCAAAGAACATCTAGGAAAACTAGTTCTGCATACGCTGATTGCCAAATCAAGAAATTGGAAGTGCGGTGTTCGCCAGATGATCGAAGAAATAGATCTACGTCGCTCATCTTTGGCTCATCTAAATATTTAGAGAAGAGCTTCTCCGTTATTTGATTCGCTTTTAGCTTTCGTTTAGCAACATCGTTAGCGATTGCAGCGGCTGCATCCGCTATCTCTGCCCTTCCGCCATAGTTAACACACATATTCAAGGTTAAAACTTTGTTCTTAGCAGTTAACTTCTCTGCAATCTCTAATTCTTCGATGACAGATTTCCATAATTTCTGAGGTCTTCCGACCCATCGAACTCGGACGCCCATTTCATGCATTTGATCTCTGCGTCGTCTGATGACATCACGATTAAATCCCATTAAGAATTTAACTTCTTCTGGTGACCGGCGCCAATTCTCTGTAGAGAATGCATATGCCGAAAGCTCTTTAACTCCAATTTGGATTGCGCCTTCAACTACATCAAAGAGCGCATGCTCTCCAGCTTCGTGCCCTCTTGTTCTTGGTAGTCCACGTTCTTTCGCCCATCGACCATTTCCATCCATGACTACAGCTACATGGTTCGGAATAAATTCTTTCTTTATCTTTGGCGGTTTCATCTTCCTGCTCGTTCAACCATTGGCAGGCTGCGCAATTCACGCTCTAGATGCCACTGTAGATATGCGGCTACTAATCCAGAAGCTTCCCTGCGATTCTTCACTTCACTCTGATCGGCACTCTCCCAGTTTCCAGTTAATAAATCAGACATCAACTTTAAAGTTTCACCAGAAGGCGTAGCTGAAGCCGATGGTTTGCAATCAATACAAACAGAGCCACCACCAACTAAGGAGAAATACTTATGTGGACCTGGGGCTTCGCACCGTGAACAGATAGTCATTGATGGCGCATAGCCTGCTATCGAGAGTGAACGAAGTAGGTATGCATCAAGAATCAAAGATGGATCATGTGATTCATACGCAAGCGCTTTTAGCGCGCCGACAAGTAGCAAGAATTGCTGTAGCGCTGGTTCGCCCTCATTGGCAGTAAAGCGTTCGGCCGCCTCTAAAAGCGTGGATGCAATAGTCCACTTCTGATAATCAGCTGCTAGATCGTCGCCAAAGTTTTCTAAACTTTCTACCTGGGTAACGATGTCAAAAGTCTTCCCAACATAAAGCTGGATATCAACAAGACTTCCTGGTTCTAAGCGAGCGCCGAATTTAGATTTAGTTCTGCGAACGCCTTTAGCGACAGCGCGAACCCGACCATGTTCTCTTGTGAAGAGAGTAATGATTCGATCAGCTTCACCCAGTTTCTGGGTTCTGATGACAATCGCTTCATCTCTGTAGAGCGCCACGAGGAAAAGGTAGCGATTACTACTGTCGAAGTGCGCGATTTACCGCCGAAATCACCGCTTTCAAGGATGCAGTTGTTGTTGAAGGATCAATTCCAACGCCCCAGTATGTGCCACCATCGACATTGCACTCCAGATATGCCGCAGCGTTTGCATCGCCACCAGCGCTCATTGCATGTTCGTAGTAATCAGCAACCTGAACATTGATTCCCTGCGCTTGCATGATGTGGCAGAAAGCAGAGATTGGTCCATTTCCAGATCCTTGGAACTTAACTGGTTTCTTATTTTCAAGCATCTCTACAACAAGTTCTACATCTTTGTTCGGAGAGGATGTCTGTGTTAATCCAGCAAAGCGATAACGACCCCATTGATCATCTTCAGATGGTAGATACTCGTCAACAAATATCTTCCACATTTCTTCTGGATAAACCTCGCCGCCATCATTATCTGTCTTAGCCTGAATTACCTTGCTAAATTCAATTTGCAGTCGACGTGGCAGATCTAATTGATGTTCCGTCTTCATGATGTATGCAACGCCACCTTTTCCGGATTGCGAGTTAACTCGAATCACGGCTTCATAGCTTCTGCCAATATCTTTTGGATCGATTGGCAGATATGGAACCGCCCAGGTGAAGTCATCAATTTCCTTGCCAGCAGCATTTGCATCTTTAGCTAGGAATTCAAAACCTTTCTTAATGGCATCTTGATGTGAGCCGCTAAATGCAGTGAAAACTAGATCTCCGCCATATGGATGGCGCTCGGGAACGCGAAGTTGATTGCAATATTCAACAGTCCGTCTTATCTCTGCAATATCGCTGAAATCAATCATCGGATCTATTCCATGGCTAAGTAGATTAAGTCCAAGAGTTACCAAGCAAACATTTCCTGTTCGCTCACCATTTCCAAAGAGCGTTCCTTCGATTCGATCTGCACCTGCAAGGTATCCAAGTTCAGCAGCGGCAACACCAGTTCCTCGATCGTTGTGAGGATGCAAGCTCAAAACAATACTGTCGCGATACTTCAAATTACGGTGCATCCATTCGATGGAATCGGCATACACATTAGGAGTTGCCATTTCTACAGTTGCTGGCAGATTAATGATGGTCTTCCACTCTGGAGTTGGTTGCCAAACATCATTAACAGCATTGCAAACTTCTAGCGCAAATTCCAATTCGGTTCCGGTGTAGGACTCAGGTGAATACTCGAAAAAGACCTTAGTCCCAGGAACAGTGCTGACCATATCTTTACAGAGCTTTGCACCATCTACTGCGATTTTCTTAATTCCCTCTTTATCCATGGCAAATACAACTCGTCGTTGCAAGGTAGAAGTTGAGTTATATAGGTGAACCACAGCTTGTTTTGCACCTGCAATCGCTTCAAATGTGCGCTTGATTAAGGATTCTCGAGCTTGAGTCAATACCTGAATTACGACATCGTCGGGAATCAACTTCTCATCAATGATTTTTCGGACAAAGTCGAAATCAGTCTGGCTCGCACTTGGGAAGCCAACTTCAATCTCTTTATAACCCATCCGCACCAATAAATTGAACATCGCCAATTTTCGAGGCACATCCATCGGATCTATAAGAGCTTGATTACCATCTCGCAGATCAACTGAGCACCACTGAGGCGCTTTCGTCATCTTCTTATCTGGCCACGTGCGATCAGCTAGAACTGTTGGAACAAATGCGGAATAGCGATGCTTTGGCATCGCAGAATTTTTTTGTTTCGGGAAACTCACTTTTTTCTCCTTCGCTCTGGTTGTTGCCGGTTCCGACTAACCCCGCAGCGAGGAGACCGGGTTAATTGGCCTCGCCGCGGCAGCGAAGAAGGAGCGCACCGAGAAGCAGTGATGCGAGATTTAGTGAATCAGTTTCGCTGCGGAACATGGCGAAAGGTTATCTTGGCCTTAAAGAACTGGCAAATAACGATCTAGTTCGAAGGCCGTTACCTGACTTCTATATTCTTCCCATTCGGCCCGCTTATTGCGGACGAAGTACTCGAAGACATCCTCACCTAAGGTTTCCCTAACAAGATCACTTCGTTCCATTCCAATTAGCGCCTCGCTTAGATTTGCAGGTAGGTAATTGGAAATTCCGGAATCGCTCTCTAATTTATAACCAGATTCGATTCCTTTTAATCCCGCTGCGAGAGTAACGGCGAATGCAAGATAAGGATTACAAGCAGAATCTGGCGCTCTAAATTCAATTCGAGTCGAATTCTCTTTCTTCGGTTTGTACATCGGAATTCGAATCATCGCATCGCGATTTTCCTTGCCCCAGTTGATTTTTGCCGGAGCTTCTCCGCCACCGTGTAATCGTTTATAGGAATTTACCCACTGATTTGTGACGGCAATAAATTCCGGAGCGTGCTTAATAATTCCCGCAATAAAAGACCGCGCTGTATCGGAAAGTTGATCTTCTCGACCGGATTGATGAAATGCATTTTCTTCACCATTGAATAGCGAGAAATGAGTATGCATTCCAGAACCAGGATGTCCTGCGAGTGGTTTCGGCATAAACGAGGCATAGATGCCCTGATCGAGTGCAACTTCTTTAATTATGTGGCGGAATGTCATGATGTTATCTGCAGTACTCAACGCATCTGCATAGCGCAGATCAATTTCTTGTTGTCCCGGAGCTCCTTCATGGTGACTGAACTCAACTGAAACGCCAGTCGCTTCCAGCAAAGTAATTGCTTGTCTTCGGAAATCATGACCAAGTGAAGTTGGAGTTTGATCAAAATAACCACCGGCATCAATAGGTGTTGGAACTTTTCCTGGCTGTGGACTCTCTTTAAATAGAAAGAATTCAATCTCTGGATGGGTGTAACAAGTAAATCCCATTGATGCTGCCTTAGCTAAAGTCCGCTTTAAAACATTTCTTGGATCTGCTGCAGCTGGACTGCCATTTGGAAGAACTATGTCAGCAAAAATTCGAGCGGATTCTGGACGTTCCGAGCGCCAAGGCATTATGGAAAAAGTTGAAGGATCAGGTTTTGCCAACATATCTGATTCAGTGAATCTAGCAAAACCTTCAATTGCAGAGCCATCAAAACCAATGCCTTCAGCAAAAGCAGTTTCTAATTCAGGTGGCGCAATAGCTACTGATTTCAAATATCCGAGAACGTCAGTAAACCAAAGATGGATGAATCGAATGCCGCGCTCTTCAAGAGTACGAAGCACGAACTCCTGTTGCTTCTCGATTTCCATGGCCGCCATGATGCCTGAGCTTCGTTACAGCCATGTTAAATAATTCAGATTACGAAGTTTTCGCTCTCGTCCTGATTGGTTCTCGCGGGTACATCTCGAGTTACAACGCTATTGGCGCTGATTCTTGCGCCATCACCCACGGTGATATCTCCAATTATTCGTGCCCCTGCACCGATGACAACACCGTTACCGATTGTCGGATGGCGCTTAGCCTTTGTGTAAGTTCGTCCGCCCAAAGTCACATCGTGATAAATCATTACATCATCGCCAACAATTGCAGTTTCTCCAATTACGACGCCCATGCCATGATCAATGAAGAACCTTCTGCCAATCCGAGCCGCCGGATGAATTTCAATACCGGTTGCAGTGCGAACCCAATTTGCATAGATACGAGCCATTAACTTAAGTCGATTGCGCCAGAGAAAATTTGCAATGCGATATCCCCAGAGTGCATGAATACCCGGGAAGGTAAGTGCAATCTCTAACCGGTTTCGCGCAGAAGGGTCTCTATGCAAAGCATTACTCAGATCCTCTTTCATCAACTTTAAAGTTCGAATCATTTAAGCATCCATCAGATCTTTGTAAAGTATTGTTGAAAGATAACGCTCGCCAAATGACGGGATAATTACGACGATTGTCTTGCCTGCCATCTCTGGCCGATTGGCTACTTGCACAGCTGCCCAAAGGGCCGCTCCGGAAGAAATTCCAGCCAAAATTCCCTCTTCAGCTGCAGCTCTGCGCGCAAAGGCGACGGCATTATCTGCTTCAACATCAATGACTTCATCGTAAACATTTCGATCAAGGATTGGCGGGACAAAGTTAGGTCCGATACCTTGAATTGGATGACCACCAGGTTTTCCGCCATTAAGAATTGGTGATGCGGCTGGCTCAACTGCAAAGATTTTAATCTCGGGTTTGCGAGATTTAAGAACTTGGCCAATTCCGGTAATGGTGCCACCGGTTCCAATTCCAGCAACAATTGCATCAACTTTGCCATCGGTATCTCGCCAAATTTCTTCAGCAGTTGTCTTACGGTGAATCTCTGGGTTTGCTTCATTTTCAAATTGACGAACCAATACAGCGCCATTTGCCCCGAGTTCTTCTGCTTTTGCGACTGCACCTTTCATTCCTTCGGCAGCGGGCGTAAGAACAAGTTCTGCGCCAAAGGCTCGAAGTAGCGCGCGACGTTCTTTTGACATGGAATCTGGCATCGTCAAAATTGTCTTATAGCCACGGGCTGCGCCAACCATTGCCAAGGCGATTCCAGTATTTCCAGAGGTTGCTTCCACAATAGTTCCGCCCGGCTTTAATTGTCCGCTCTTCTCGGCAGCATCAACCATCGCAATTCCAATGCGATCTTTGACAGTACTCGTGGGGTTATAGAACTCAAGCTTTGCAAGAACAGTTGCGCTTGACCCATCCGTCATTCGATTGAGTTTTACTAAGGGCGTATTTCCAAAAACTTCAGTGATGTTGTTATAGATCTTCACAATCTCTCCATTCTTAAAATTAGGTTTTAGATATTAAAAACTGCTGGCGAAAAAGTTTTATTTAACAGCAGCCACAAGAGTTAGCGCGACCAAAGTCAATTATGCGACGGCGAGTAAAAAGCCAATTGACATTTGATGACATGGGTAGAATTTTACTTAGCAATCAGAAATACGCTACTCGCAAATGATTTGCATTAAGAGCCCTCACGCCAACGAGAAGTCATTGGCAATCGGCGGTCCTTTCCGAATGCGACTCGGCTTACTTTGGTTCCCGGCGGATATTGCCTGCGCTTGTACTCTGCTTGATCGACAAGCTTTATAACTCTTTCAACTAAAGCCTTATCAAATCCCTCGGCAATTATGGAGGCGGCATCGCCTCCACCGTCGACGTATCGAGTAAGAATCTGATCAAGTAACAAGTAATCCGGCAATGAATCCTTATCCACTTGGCCAGGACGTAACTCCGCGCTTGGTTCCTTCGATATTGAATTCTCTGGAATCGGAGGAATTGCGCCACTTGAATTTTGGTTTCGCCATCTAGCTAGATGCCAGACATCGGTTTTAAACAAATCTTTAATTGGCGCAAATCCACCAACTGCATCACCGTAGAGTGTTGAGTACCCGACAGCTAACTCAGATTTATTGCCGGTTGCTAAAACTAAGTGACCTTCTTGATTCGAAATTCCCATAAGTAAAGTTCCACGGACCCGAGCTTGAACATTTTCTTCTGCAACTCCGGAAAGTTCCGTCATCTGTAAATACGCACTAACCGCGGGCTCAATTTCTATCTTTCGAATCTTGATTCCTAGATTCTTCGCTAACGTTTCCGCATCACTAATTGAATGCGTTGATGAGTATTTGCTTGGCATCAGAACGCCAAAAACTGCATCTTTGCCCAGGGCATCTACTGCTAAGGTCGCAACGAGGGCAGAGTCGATTCCGCCAGAGAGTCCCAGGATTACAGACTTTAAATTGTTCTTGTAAACATAATCTCGCAAGCCAAGAACAAGTGCTCCCCATATCTCAGATTCATCATCTAAATGTTGGAAAACGGGGTTGGATAACTTCTCAAGAGGGGCAGCAATCTCTTCCTTTATTAAAAAGTCTGGTTTGGCTTCAGTCTTCTCAACGTCTAGATCTGCAATTAGTAAAGTCTCTTTAAATTGAGTAGCCCGAGTTACTACATCTCCCCCAGCGGTGACGATTATCGAATCGCCATCAAAAACTAAATCATCTTGCCCGCCCACCATATTTGCATAAATGATTGGTACAGAAATTTGCTTAGCACGCTCTTTGAGAAGGGTAAGACGGATATCGTCTTTTGACCTCTCATATGGACTGCCATTTGGGACCAGCAATAATCCCGGTTTGCGAGTTGCCAATTCGCTCATCGGTCCATGTTCGCGCCAGATATCTTCACAAATCGCTACCGCTATATCTACTCCCATAAACCTAGTTATCAAAGTTCCTTCGCCTGATTCAAAATTTCTAAACTCATCAAAAACCCCGTAATTAGGCAGGTGTCGTTTAAAGTAACGAGCAAGGATTTTGCCATCGTGAATTAGCGCCAGAGCATTTAGGGGTTTTTCCCGTCGGTCCAAATAGCCAAGCGCAACCAGCATCTTTCCTGCGCCGAGTTTAGAAATCTCTTTCGCGATCTCTTCTGCCGCTTGTTTTGATGCATCGCTAAATGATTTACGTAAGGCCAAGTCTTCTACCGGATATCCGGTGACAATCATCTCTGGAAATACCAGTACTTGTACTCCAGCCGCCTTTGCTTCAAGAACGCTCGCCAGAATCTTCTTTTTATTTCCGTTGATATCACCAACTAACGGATTGATCTGCGCAGCAGCAACGCGCAGCTTTACTGAATCTGGGATAGGCACGGTTCAAGAGTACCTATAGACTTAAGTGGTACGTCCCGGGGACCTAACGGCTTCGAGGAAGGAAATATGAAACGTTTTACTATCGCCGATCTTGCTGCCTGGAAGAAGTCGGGCAAGCGTTGGGCGGTCATTACTTCATATGACAGCGTTACCGCATCGGTATTTGATGAAGCTGGCATTCCAGTTTTACTAGTTGGAGATAGCGCCGGCAATAACTTTCTTGGCGAAGAGAACACTGTTCCAGTAACGGTTGATGAATTAATCCCTCTCACAAGAGCAGTGGTTCGAGGTTCAAAATCTGCGTTGGTTGTGGCTGATCTTCCATTTGGCTCCTATGAGATTAGCAAGGAACAAGCGCTAGAAACCGGGATTAGATTTTTAAAGGAAGCCAAGGCTCATGCCGTTAAATTGGAAGGCGGTGTTCGGGTCGTCGAGCAAGTATCTGCTCTCGTTAAATATGGAATTCCTGTTATGGGACATATCGGCTTAACTCCGCAATCGGTAAATGCTTTTGGTGGCTTCAAAGTTCAGGGGCGCGAAAATGCGGATTCGATTATTGAAGATGCCAAGGCCCTCGAAGCCGCTGGGTGTTTTGCAATCGTCCTGGAATTAATTCCCGCAGAATTGGCCAGCAAAATTACTGCAGCGCTTTCAATCCCCACAATCGGAATCGGGGCTGGAAAAGATTGCGACGCACAGGTATTGGTTTGGACCGATCTCATGGGCCTCACTCCAAAAGCGCCTCGCTTCGCCAGGTCATATCTAAATCTACGAACTGAGATGATTTCTGCGCTGAAGGAATGGCAGTCAGATATTGAAAGTGGAGCTTTCCCGAGCGAATCAGAAACCTTCCATTAATTCTTTGAAATAGGATTTCGAGTCATGGCTCGCGTGACCCTTGATTTAACCCCGCTTCGTAAATATCGGGATTTCCGATTCATCTTTACCGCAGGCCTCTTCTCTTATTTTGGCTCCATGATTACTTTTGTTGCGCTCCCTTTCCAAGTAAAGGAGCTAACTAATTCATTCTGGGCAGTTGGCTTAATCGGCGTAGTCGAAATAATCCCCTTAACAATATTTGGCCTTTACGGTGGAGTGCTTGCCGATCATGTCGATCGTAAGAAGATGATCTGGCTAACTGAGTTCGGCACTTTGATTGCAACTTTTATTCTCTTTATAAATGCGCGCCAGGAAAACCCAAGTGTTGTACTGCTCTTTGTAATCGCGGCAATTTTTGCTGCATTGAGCGGCTTGAAACGCCCTAGCCAGGAAGCGATCCTGCCCCGTTTGGTTAGCCATGATGACCTACCCAGCGCCAGCGCTTTAATGAGTTTGCGCTGGCAATTTGGTGGAATTGTTGGACCATCCGTCGGTGGATTACTTGTAGCAACTTATGGTGCAAGTGCTGGTTATCTAGTTGATTGTTTAACTTTCATTGTTTCACTGACTTTATTGGCCCAAATTAAGAATGTACCGCCACTTGTTAAACAAACTGCACCTTCCATTCGAAGCTTGATGGAGGGTGTCAGATATGCATATAGCCGTAAAGATCTGTTGGGCACTTATCTAGTAGATCTTGCGGCTATGTTCTTGGCAATGCCGATGGCGCTATTTCCATTTTGGGCAGATGAGATTGGCGCTCCATGGGCGCTAGGACTTTTCTACTCATCGATAACTATTGGCGCGGTAATCGTGACCCTCTTTAGCGGCTGGATGCGTCACTATCCCCACCATGGTCGCGCTGTCGTTTTCGGGGCATTGGGCTGGGGCATTGCAATCACAATCGCGGGTGCAACTAACTCGCTAGCTATTGTTATTGGATCATTGATTTTGGCTGGAGCGCTCGACCAAATTAGCGCTCTATTTCGCGGATTCATTTGGAATCAATCAATTCCAGATGAATTGCGAGGTCGGTTGGCTGGGATTGAAATGCTCTCCTACCTTTTAGGACCACTTGGTGGTCAAGCTCGGGCGGGAGGCATGGCGGCGATGACTTCGCTTCGGATTTCAGTGGTGGGTGGTGGATTAATGTGCATTGGATTTGTAGCAGTCATTGCATCACTCATGCCGAAATTTAGAACCTATGATGTCCGAACAAATGAATTCGCCGTAAGAGAGGCAGAAATTCGCAAAAATCGCGAAAAAAAGTAAAAATATTTTTTAGGCTACCGAAAAGTACTGGGCGGTAACTTAAATGGTTAATTTCTAGAAATCTGAAAAAAATCACTATTTACGCGTAAAAAGAAGGGGTTTTGCCATCTATTTTCATTGCAAAACATAAGTTTTTTGATAAGTAAATTGCGACACGCAGGCCCCAAAATTGCTTCCAAATAGTGGAAAGTTTGCACAATTACTGCGACGATTTGCCTTGAAGCGGTTTGGGTGACGGATCCGGACCATTCTGAAAGGAAACAACGTGGCAAAACGTCGTAAGAAGGCAGCTGCTAAGGCAGCTCCAAAGCGTCGTCGCCGTAAGAAGGCAGCAGCTAAGGCTGCTCCAAAGCGTCGTCGTCGTAAGAAGGCTGCAGCTAAGAAGGCTGCTCCAAAGCGTCGTCGTCGTAAGAAGGCAGCAGCTAAGAAGGCTGCTCCAAAGCGTCGTCGTCGTAAGAAGGCTGCTAAGTAATTTAGCGCCAGTATTACAGAAAAAGCCCGGCTGCATATGCGCCGGGCTTTTCTCTTTAATTCAGATTACTTGTTACTTTCTTCCATAAATTGATTTCTTAACTCTTCAGTTAAAGATGTGAATGCAGCAGTTAGATTCTCTTGATCTTTATTTGAAAGTTGATCGATAAATCGCTTTCGAACGCTGGCAACATGATCAGGTGCGGCGGCGACTATCGCCTTCCAACCCTTATCGGTCATTACCGCCCAAGAACCCCGTCTATCTTCAGAGCATTCTTCGCGCTTAATCCAGCCAGCTTTCTCCATAACTTTCATCCGATGGGAAAGTCTTGATTTTGAAAGCATCGCTAATTCAGCTAATTCGCTCATTCGCATTCGACGACCAGGGGCTTCGGAAAGTTGAGCCATAACTTCGTAATCTGCCATCGATAAGTCGTGGCCCTCCAAATCCATATCAAGGGCATCGAGGAGCCGACGAGAAGCAATGATGTATGAGCGCCAAGCCTTCATCTCTCTTGGGTTTAACCATTTGATTTCGCTCTTTTTACCCGCCATGGAATAAGAGTACGTGAAAAATGAAATAGTTGAAAGTTGAACTATCATGCGATTCCAGAGAATTTCAATTTCTCAATTAGGCTCTCTACCTAAGGAGGCGGCTTGAATTCAGAATCTGCAGAAACACTGGCAAGACGCCCATCGCTAATTCGCTGGAGTCTTGGCACCTTAATAATCCTCCTCGCTTGGCTGATAGTCGGCGCTGTTCTGACGGGGATCTCTGCAGCAATTTTTGATATCGAAATCGAATCACTGGCTATCCCCTCCGAGTTAGCTCTCTACGAGCCTTGGCAGGCAGCGACAACAATCCTGATCTCTTTTCTGCCCCTGCTTCTTCTCCCCGTAATTCTGCAACGAGTTCTTCTTAAGCAGAGTTATCGCCAACTTTTTACTAGAAGTAGCAATAGTTTCCCTAGTGAGGTGAGGATTGGAGCTGCGGTCATGGCGGGAATCCTCTTGGTGACTGCACTGCCTGACCTAATTTTCAACTCAGATTCATACGAGTGGAGTTTTAACCTAGAGAGATTTCTTCCGTACCTACTTGTGGCTTTCATTTTGATACCAATGCAAACCACGGCTGAAGAAGTCTTTTACCGAGGTTGGATACAGCAGAGGTTAGAGAACGGTAGAAGATCGATCTGGTTTGTCTCCATAAGTAATGGATTTCTTTTTGCGCTTCCGCACCTTGCCAATCCTGAGGTCAATGGCGAACTAATTTTTGCAATTATCGGTTACGGTGCAAGTGGTTTCATGTTTGCATGGGTAACAATGCGCGACCAATCTATCGGCATCGCTGTTGGTGCCCATGCGGCAAATAACATTATGGCTGGCCTCTTCATTACCAGCGAAGATTCAGCTTTACCGGCAGCCAGCCTCTGGACCACCCCTGCCGTTTCTTGGCTACCTTCCGCAATTATTTCTTTGCTAATGATTCCACTCTTTATCTGGCTAACTGGAAGATTCAATAAATCAAAGGATTTAAATGTCCTTTAGTTTCAAGGTAAATAACCGCATCGGTCGCGCACGTACTGGTGTAATCACAACTCCACATGGTCAGATTCAAACTCCAGCCTTTATCCCAGTTGGTACTAAAGCAACTGTGAAATCTGCTTTACCAGAATCAATTTCAGAGCTGGGCGCGCAAGCAGTTCTTTCAAATGCTTATCATCTATATCTACAACCTGGTCCAGAAACAATCGATGCCGCAGGTGGCTTATCAAAATTTATGAATTGGAATGGACCGACATTTACCGATAGCGGCGGATTTCAAGTTATGTCCCTCGGGGCGGGCTTCAAAAAAGTCATCGATATGCAAGGAGATTCCCCTAATGCCGATGACCTGATAACTGAAGGCAAAGAACGGCTTGCCCAAGTTGATGAAGAAGGAGTGACTTTCAAATCTCACCTAGATGGCTCTATCCATCGTTTCACCCCGGAAGTCTCTATGCAGGTCCAACATCAAATTGGGGCAGACATCATCTTTGCCTTTGATGAACTGACCACTCTCTATCACGATAAGAAATATCAAGAAGAGTCACTGGAGCGCACTAGGCGTTGGGCAATTCGATGTTTAGATGAACATGAGAAGTTAACCCAAGAACGCCAACATCGCCCCTATCAAGCCTTATTCGGGGTATTACAAGGGGCTCACTTTGAAGATTTACGTAAACGAGCCGCTAAAGATCTTGGGGGTATGGAATCAAGTGGTCGAACTTTTGATGGCTTTGGAATCGGCGGCGCCATTGAAAAGGCGCGCTTGGGCGAAATCGTCGGCTGGGTTGTTGATGAATTGCCTGAAGAAAAACCACGACATCTCCTTGGAATAGGTGAACCAGCTGATCTTTTTGCTGGAGTAGAAAATGGCGCAGATACCTTTGATTGTGTCGCTCCGACAAGAGAGGCACGCACCAGCGCGGTCTACTCAAGAAGTGGAAGATTTAATGTCTCCGGCGGTAGTTATCGAAAAGACTTTTCACCGATTGATAAGGAGTGCTCTTGCTATACCTGTCAGAACTACTCTCGGGCCTATATAAATCACCTGTTTCGAGCTAAGGAAATTCTTGGCCCAACTCTTGCAACTATCCACAATGTTTATTTCATTGTTGAACTCGTCGAAAATATGCGCAAATCAATTGATGCCGGGAATTTTGCAGAGTTTAAAGTTGATTTCTTAGGTAGATATAAGAATGAGACTAATCAACTGTAGCTAGGTTTGACTGCAATATATCTAACTAAAATTGAAGCAACTACTGTTGTAAGAATTACGTAAGTGATCGTAATGGATTGAATTTCTGAAGCAAAAGCTGCCGTTGATGCAAGTCCGGCTATCACTATTGAAAATTCACCACGTGGCAACAGAATCGCAGCCATTCGAAAAACTGCTTTTTCTTCAACTAAATCTCGCGTCGCCCACCAAGCAGTAAAGAATTTCGAGGCAACTCCTAGAATTGTCAAAATTAAAGCTGGGATGAAAACCTCAGGAATATCAGCGGGATTCGTACGCAATCCAAAAAATAGAAAGAAAATAGCTGCAAAGAGATCTCGTAATGGTGCGAGCCGCACTCTGGCAACAATGGCAACATCACCAGTAAGTATTAAACCCACAAGGAACGCAGCTACCGCCCCAGAAAATCCGATATAAGTAGCAAGACCAGATGCGATAAGCGCAGCACCGAATACCGTCAATAACAATGTTGCAGAATCCCCCATGATTACTGGAGCATGTGGCACGTGGAAGCCTTTTGCAGCAAATATCAATGCACCGCCTGCAATAAGTAGCGCAACTGAAATAGAGATTAATCCAGTTACTAGCCCAACGGCAGCTGCGAGGGCGCTAAGTATTGGTAAATAGATAGCCAGAAAGAGATCCTCAATGACAAGAATACTGATGGCTCGTTTTGTTGAAGTTAAGCCACCAAATGATCCGTCCTTTATTAGCTGAGCTGCGATTCCGGATGAGGAGACATAAGTGACTCCTGCAAGTGCCAAGGCCCCGAGCCAGCCCCAGCCAAGTAGAAAACCAATAAATAACCCAGGTGCAGCATTCAGTAGAAGATCTATAAATCCCAGAGATTTTCGCTCTTTTACCGAAGAAACAAGTTCACTTGCTGAATATTCCAGTCCGAGGAGTAGTAGTAAGAGAATCGCACCAATCTGGGCGCCAAGATTTAAAAAATCATCACTTAAATCTAGGGCGACAATTCCACCATTTCCGAAAAACAAACCAGCAAAAAGAAAAATAGGCACTGCCGAAAACTTTATCTTTGATGCTATGAAAGCAGCTATGCCCAAAGCGACCAATACCGATCCAATTTCGCCGATAACTAAGCCATCATCTTTGGTCAATGCTGCCGATAACTCAATCATGAACGATTACACATTCGCAGCAGTCACTGCTTGTTCGATATGAATTCGAACATGTTTACTCATACGGTCTAGGTAATCCATGACTGTTATCGATTCCCCATTTGGTCGAATTCCAGTTCTAGATATTTGCTGCTGATTTAAATCTTTAACAAGTTCTAGATTTCCTAGTCGAAGGTATTTAAAACTATCAAAGGAAATCTGGGGTGACCTATCGAGTTTTAGATTTGCGAAATCATCTTCATCGAAATTTGCAAAATGATAATTTTCTGTTGTAAGCATCATTCGTAACCTGAGTGAGAGTGCGATCTCAGAATCAGCAATATGGGCTAAACATTGCGAAGCGGTCCAGCCACCGTCGGAAGGTCGGTTATCCATAGTCTTCGAAAAAGTATTTAGAAATTCACTAACATGATCGATATCAGCGGATAATTCTTCAATAATTCCATTAGTCATGTATGGAATCTAGCGTATGAGTCAAAGGGCTTGCTTCGGATAGACTCTCCTAATGAAATTTTTAGAGAGCGATTTAGGTGGCCCATTTGACTTGGTATTTGGTCTACCTCTTCACCCGCTATCTGTTCACGCTGCAGTTGTCTTGGTTCCATTGGTTGCGCTTGCTGCGCTAGTCATGACTTATCTACCGAGCTTCTCTCGCCGCTACGGAAAATTCATCTTTGCCATTGCTCTGATAGCTCAGGCCTCCTTATTTGTCGCCAAGCAAAGTGGCGAATCATTTCAAGAGCGGATTGGCGTAGAAGTTGATCGCCATGAGAGTTTTGGAACAACCGCAACTTTTATTGCAATTCCTATGGTGATTCTCATTTATCTTCGATGGCGCATGGATAGAGAAGGTGCAAATATTGGATCAGTCGCAATTAGGAGGTTGGTCTCTGCGCTATTAGCGCTGGCTGCACTCGGTGCGATCGCCTATGTCTTTCTTGCAGGACACTCCGGAGCTGAACTTGTTTGGGGTTGGGTTAGTAAGTCTTAGCTTGAAATCGGAATAGCAAAACGCTAATCAGCGCACTTATTATCGAACCGACAATTACAGCAGTTACCGCCAGATCCTGAATCGCGGCGTCAGTAAATGCAAGTTTTGCAATGAAAATTGCAACGGTGAAACCTATTCCAGCCGTACTTCCAGTTGCAATTAAGGAGCGGGAATTATGTTCTGGTAATTCAACTACTTTGGTTCGCTCAGCTAGTTTTGAACTCAGATAAATGCCGGCTGGTTTACCTACGGCTAAACCAAGAATGATTCCCCAAGCGATTGGCGACCTGAAGGCGCTATCAATCGATGCGCTAGTTAGTCTCACTCCAGAATTCGCAAAAGCGAATATCGGTATCACTAGAAAGCTGGAGTAAGTATGAAATCTATGTTCTAATTTTTCGACCAAGGTGTATATGCCATCTTCTATATCTTCAACGTCCTCATGTACTTTTGTTGCAGGTGTCAAAAGTCCCATAATCACGCCAGCAAGCGTTGGATGTAATCCAGCTTTGTAAAGTGAGTACCAGAGCAGCGCACCGGCAAAAATGTAAAAGATAACACCCCTTACTTTTACCTTCTGCATCAGCAGTACCAAGGTAATTGCAAAGAATGCGGCAAAAATCCAACCAATTACGATTCCAGATGAGTAAACAACCGCAATTATCAAGATTGCGGCGATGTCATCAATCACAGCCAGCGCCAAGAGAAATGATTTTAAACTCTGCGAGGCGCGTTTACCCATCAAGGCCATTACTCCAACTGCTAATGCAATATCGGTGGCTACCGGAACCGCCCAACCTTCTGGTGCAACATCACCGGCGATAACTAAGTAGATGAGTGCAGGGATCAACATCCCACCAATGGCCGCAATAAATGGCGCCAGTGCCTGCTTCAACTTCGAAAGGTGGCCTGACGTAAGTTCGCGTTTGATTTCCAAGCCAACTACAAAGAAGAAGAGTGTCATCAAAGCATAATTAATAAATTTTAGGACAGTCATGGATAGATAAATTCCAAGAAAATCTATTTCAAAACTTAAGGCTAGAAAATCAAAGTAGGAAGAAGAAATCGGAGAATTAGCAACCAGAAGACCTAAGGTTGCAGCAATAACCAAGACGACACCTGAGGCACTTTCATTCGCGATGAAATCGCGAAATGGCGCCACTCTTCTCTTCATGTGAGAACTATGCCAAATTAACTGCTTACCAGGTCGGATAGGCTTGGCATATGAGAAAACTATTTTCACCGTTGACTCTGCGCGGCATAACTTTTGCGAATCGAGTATGGGTAAGTCCAATGTGCCAGTACTCAGCGGTCGATGGTGTTGCTACTAATTGGCATGATGTACACATCGGAGCATTTGCAACCGGTGGCACCGGTTTGATCATGATGGAAGCGACGGGCGTCTCTCCAGAAGGCAGAATTTCTACTCAGTGCTTAGGTCTTTGGAATGATGAACAAGCAGATCGGTTAAAACCGATTGTTAAATTTTCGCATCAAATGGATACCAAAATTGGAATTCAATTGGCTCATGCCGGTCGAAAAGGTTCTTGCTTGCCGCCTTGGAGCAATCATCCAATGGCCGGAGTTGATGAAGGTGGCTGGGAGTGCGTTGCACCAAGTGCAATTTCATTCGGTGGGAAATATCCCACTCCTCGAGCCCTAACTGAAAATGAAATTTCTGAATTGGTAAAAGCATTTGGAGCTGCCGCAAAACGGGCTGTGGCAACTGGATTTGATTTAGTTGAAATTCATGCCGCTCATGGTTATTTAATTCATCAATTTCTCTCTCCACTATCAAACACTCGCGAAGATGAATACGGCGGAAGTTTCGAAAATAGAATTAGATTTCTACTGGAGATAATTGATGAAGTTAGGTCTGCGATTCCAGATTCACTGCCGTTATTCTTGAGAATTTCCGCCTCCGATTGGCTCGAAGGTGGTTGGACGATTGATGATTCACTAGCTCTGGCAAAGATCGTAAAAGTGAGAGGCGTTGATTTGATTGATGTCTCCTCTGGCGGGACCAGTTCTGGCGCCCCCGTACCTGTTGGTCCGGGTTACCAAGTTCCATTTGCCGATCAAATTCGAAATCAAGCTGATATTCCGACTGCCGCAGTCGGATTAATAACCGAACCAGAACAAGCAGAGGAAATAGTTAGCTCTGGAAAAGCTGATGCGGTGATGATGGCTCGTGAATTCCTTCGTAATCCCCGCTGGCCACTATTTGCTGCCCAAAAACTGGGATGCGAAGTTAATTGGCCAGTTCAATTACTGCGCGGAAAGAACTGATCTCTTCTCACTTAAGATTTCACGCACTCGTGGTACCACCTTTGTTGCATAAAGTTCAATTGATTTCATCAATTTGCTGTGTGGCATCGGTCCATTGGCATACTTGAAATCAAAGCGATCCGCTCCAACTGAATCAATCGCATAAGCAATTTTTCGGGCAACTGTCTCAGGACTTCCTACATAAAGCGAGCCATGTTGCACTTCATTTAAATAATGCTCTTTAGTGGTTGGACCCCAACCACGTTCACGTCCAATTCGTCCAAACATTGAGTAGTAATGAGGCCATTGTTCTTCGATGGCTTGTTCATCAGTATCGCTGATATGTCCTGGTGAGTGGATTGAAATTGATAATCGCTCTTTACCAAATTCAGTAAGAGCACTTTCGTAAAGATCTGCAAATGGTCTAAATCTTGCTGGATCGCCTCCAATAATTGCCAAAGCTAAATGAGCACCGACTCTTGCTGCTCTAACTACAGATTCTGGAGTGCCACCAACGCCAACTCTTAGTGGAATACCGCCACGTTCTGTTTTTGGATAAATCTCTTGATTGCTTAATGGTTTACGAAAACTACCCGACCAAGTGACAGGTCGTTCTTTAAGAGCCTCAGCAAGTAGTTGTAACTTCTCCTCAAATAAAACGCCGTAATCAGAGAGTTCATAACCGAAGAGTGGAAATGACTCAATAAAAGAACCTCGCCCTGCTGTAATTTCAGCTCTTCCATTTGAGAGCGCATCAATAGTTGCAAATCTTTGATAAACGCGAATTGGATCATCGCTGGATAAAACTGTTACTCCGGTACCCAAGCCAATCTGTTTTGTAACGGTAGCTAATCCCGCAAGCACAGAATCCGGCGAAGAAACCGCAAAGTCATCTCGATGGTGCTCGCCAACATTAAAATTGCTTAACCCCAAAGAATCAGCCAATACGCCTTGTTCAATAACGTTTCTGATTGTTTGTCCAGCACTGATTAGATTTCCGGCATCGTCATGCTGCATATCGCCGAAGGTGTCGAGTCCAAACTTAAGTGCTGAGGTCATACTCGTACCCTATTCTGGTTTAGTTGAAATTTCAACAAATAATCTTAGGAAGCTACGTCGCGATTTCGGAAAGTTAGTCCGGTTCCGATAGCAGCGACAATCAAGAATGCGCTGACCCTTATCAAAGCATCCGAATAAGAGAGGGCATCGGTTACTCCCACCGGCGATCCACCTGATGCGACGATGTTTAATAAGGTTCCTGGCATCCAATCAGCAGATGGCGCCCACGCTATCGAGACAATCGACTCAACTACCAAGAGCCAACCCACTCCGATTGAAATAGAACTAATTGGTGATCGAAGAATCAGCCCGAGAATCATTCCGATAGTTCCGTAGCCAATTGTTGAAATCAGCACATTGCCAAAGGTTTCAAAGAGAGTAGTTCTAGCTTCAGATGTACGCCAAGCTTGCGTTGCAACTTTGGCAGTACCAGAGAGTGCAAAGGCTAAAGCGACGCTGGTGATCGCGCTAATAATTACAGTGATTAATGAGAAGACCGACATGGAAATATATTTTCCAATTAGTAATCTAATTCGACGAGGTTCCCTTACGAGTAGGTTTCGCAGAGTTCCGTAGGTATATTCCTGGGCAGTCTGGGCTGCAAATACACAGAGCGCGACTAGCCCAAGTAAGCCTGCGGAATTGCTAAAACCAAGAGACATGCCCGTAGGCAGCGCCAATACTTCGCGCGTAATTCGAATACCTCGTTCAGCATTGCCGGTATCAGAATCAATCAAAAGGAAAAGTAATGAAACAATTAATGCTGTTACGGCAATAACGGCTCCCATACTTCCCAAAAAGAGAGTTGGTCGACGTAATTTTCGCCATTCAGCTAAAAAGATTCTCATTTAACTTCCTCGGTCATTTCAAAGAATGTTTCTTCAAGAGTAGGGCGAACCGGGGTAATTCGACTCAATAAAATGCCATTATCAAATGCCAATTTGTTTAGTTCAGCTCCCCAGCTCTCTTCGGCATCTATGCGTAACTCTCCATCTTCCAAGGAAACCGGATGACCCACATTTGAAACCAAGGTCTTTAGACGTTCAATATCTGATTGGTTGG
>CAZCQR010000004.1:0-1184 GCA_964500885.1 uncultured Clavibacter sp. | reverse complement strand
CCTGACCAAGTGAACTTGCCACAATTTCCACAGGTAACTCTGCTACACATTAACTTGCTCCTTTTCTACTTTCGTTTGGTCTATTTTTGATTTTGCTGGCGAGTTGCTCCATAAGTGGTATCCGCCATCTAGATTAACCGCTTCATAACCCAGTCCATTAAGAAGCATTGTGGCGGTATGAGCGCGCTGTCCTACCTGACAAGAAACTAGAACCTTTTTATTACCAATTTCTTCATGCCGAGCTCTAAGTTCATCAACTGGAATATTAATAAATCCAGGAATCATTCCTCTCGAGCACTCCCCTGGTGTCCTAACATCCAATAACGCATAGCCCGAGTCGCGATATCTATCAATTTCATGCCATTGGGCTGTCTTGGTTAGCCCTGAAACAATGTTTTCAGAGATGTAGCCGAGCATATTGACGGGATCTTTTGCACTTCCATAAGGGGGCGCGTAAGCCAATTCAAGGTCTGCCAATTCTGGGGCAGAAATTCCTCCTCGAATGGCAGTTGCTATTACATCGATTCGCTTATCAATTCCATCTTTACCAACACCTTGTGCACCATAAATTTCACCGTTCTCTGGATTTATCAAAAGCTTTAAAGCCAGAGTTTCTGCACCAGGGTAATAACCTGCATGTGAGCCAGGGTGAGTGTGAATTGCAAAATGATTTATTCCAGCTGCCTTAAGTCGCTTTTCATTCCATCCGGTTACTGCAACTGCTAGATCAAATACTTTAACTATTGCCGTTCCAATAGTATTTACATTTCTAGTTTTTCTACCATTTATATGGTCTGCAATCACTCGCCCGTGACGATTTGCAATATTTGCAAGCGGAACCAAAGTGGCGCTTTCATCAAGTTCATCTCTCTTCTCTACCGCATCGCCAAGCGCATAAATATTTTTATCGCTCGTCAAATTGTTTTCATCAACAGAAATTCCGCCTCGTGATCCAATCGTCAATCCTGCGGTTTTCGCCAAGGTTGTATCTGGTCGCACTCCGATTGCAAGAATTATCAATTCAGCTGGAAGAACTTCTCCATTAGCTAGCGTGACATTTTCTGAGCCAACAGATACCGCTGATGTTCCTAAATGTAACTCGACTCCGTTTTTGCTCATCTCGTTAGCGACCAATAACGCCATCTCTGGATCTAGCGGTGCCAGAACTTGGTCACTAGCCTCAA
>CAZCQR010000003.1:33257-45646 GCA_964500885.1 uncultured Clavibacter sp. | reverse complement strand
TTCCTTGACATGGAAGGGGTCACTGGTTCGATCCCAGTATCGTCCACAAAATGAATAGAACTCAGTTGCAGGGAATCGCATTCGCATTCTTCGCAGTTGTTCTTTTTTCACTCTCTTTACCTATGACCCGCTGGGCTCTCGAAAGTTACAGCCCTCTCTTTACAGCTACTGGCCGTCCTGTAATTGCATCCATGCTTGCTATCCCCTTCCTGCTAATAGCTCGCGAGAAACTTATCCCGCCTTCTCACCATAAAGAATTTTTTTATACATTACTTGGTGCAGTATTTGGCTGGCCGATTCTGATCGCGCTTGCCTTGATGCGAACAGATACCGCGCCAGTTGCTGTGGTTGCCGCGATAATGCCACTCGTTACAGCTCTCTTTGCTGTTATGCGTGGTCATGAAAATGTTTCAAGGGAATTTTGGATTGCGACTGTTATTGGTACTTCAATTTTGATCTATTTCACGGCAAGCAGAGGATTTGATGCGAACGATTTGATTGCAGATTTGCTAGCAATCATTGCAGTTCTTGCCTCTTCATTCTGCTATGTACAAGGTGCTGAATTAACTAGAGTTTATCCCGGCTGGAAAGTTATCTCTTGGGTAGTAGTTCTTTCATTACCCATCACATTAATAGCATCAGTAATACTTTGGTTTACCGTAGAATCAAATGCTGAAATTACTACTAAAGCTAATATCGGAATGTTAGTGATTGGAATTTCTTCGATGTATCTCGGCTTCATACCTTGGTATCGAGGACTCAAAGATGCTGGAACTGCAAGAGGTGCACAGGTTCAACAGTTGCAAGTTTTCTTAACTCTAGGCTGGTCAGTTCTGCTTCTCGACGAAACTATTCCTGCAAGCACTTTAATATGCTCAATTGGCATAGTTCTATCAGTAACTTGGGCGATTCTTTCCCGCCAAAAACCAAAGGTTGTAGAAGCAATTAATTAATCTAAGTTGGGCGATCCCTTGTAGTAACTAACGGGTGTTCCCGATAATTTAATTGGGTTGGCAACTGATTTTTCACCTGCGACATCAACGATTGCTTCCAGCCCATTATTCTTTGCAAAATCAAATGCTTCTGCAATTGTGTTTATTGGTCCGGCAGGAATGCCATTTTTTCGGAAGAGCTCAATCCAAGCTTCGGCGATCTTCATGCTCAATTTTGAGTTAATGACTTGGATTAATTGCTCTCTATTCTTTACTCGATCAATATTGTGTGGATATTTATTTTCAGTCAACCCAATCAACTTAGCGAAACTTTCGTATTGCTTATCGTTTCCAATTGCTATTGCTAAGTCTCTATCTTTAGCTTTAAAGACTCCGTAAGGGACGATCGAAGGGTGATGATTTCCTATTCGCGATGGATTTACTCCAGCCGCTGCAAAGGCACCACTTTGGTTTGCCATTCCAGATAACGCAGAACTAAATAAATCAATTTCAACCTTCTGCCCAATCCCACTCTTTTCCCGTGAATGCAAAGCGGCCAAGATTCCAGTGGTTGCATGTAGCCCGGCTATTACATCAATAACTGCAACACCTACTTTTGTTGGTTCTCCATCTGAATCACCAGTAATGCTCATCAAGCCGCTCATCGCTTGGACTAACATGTCATATCCAGGAAGGTCGGCGAGCGGACCCTGACTGCCAAATCCAGTAATTGAACAGTAAATGATCTTTGGATTTAGCTTCTTGATAGTTTCGTAGTCGAGGCCAAATTTTCTCATTCCCCCAGCGCCAAAATTCTCTACAACTACATCAGATTCAACAATCAGCTGGCGGGCCTTTACTTGATCCGCTTCGCTTGATAGATCCAAAGTAATTCCAGTTTTATTTCTATTAACTGACTGGAAATAGGTTGATTTTCCCTTTGAATCAACTGGCGGTATCCAACTTCTAGTTTCATCGCCTGTTACTGGTCGTTCTACCTTTACAACTTCCGCGCCTAAATCAGCGAGCAGCATAGTCGCGTACGGCCCTGCAAGCACGCGGCTGAAATCCGCGATTTTGATACCTGAAAGTGCTGCTCTAGACATTCTCTAACCAATCCTTAAATACATTGATGAAGATATCAACTTCTGCCTTTCCTATAATCATAGGTGGCTTAATTTTCAAAACATTATTATCTGGTCCATCGCACGAGAGAAGAACTCCACGTTGCAAGGCAAATTCCATCAACTCCGCAACTTCTTGCGTCGCCGGTTGCAAATTAGACTTGACTAGCTCAACACCTATAAATAGTCCATGACCTCTTACATCCCCGATTATTTCGTATTCCTTTGCTAAATCCCTAACAGCGCTTTGTAAATAGTCTCCTGTGATTTTGGCATTCAGTTGGAGCGCTTGATCCATGACTGTGTCAAAGACGCTCTGTCCGATTGCAGCGCTAACTGGATTGCCGCCGAAAGTATTGAAATACTCCATGCCATTATTGAATTCCGCAGCAATCTCTGGGGTCGTTACAACAGCTGCAAGTGGATGCCCATTTCCCAAAGGTTTACCCATAGTTACTATATCCGGGATAACTCCTTGTAATTCAAATCCCCAGAAAGCATCACCAACTCGCCCAAGTCCGATTTGGACTTCGTCACTAACGCAGATTCCGCCTTTTGCGCGCACTGATTTATAGACTTCAGGCAAATAGCCCGGAGGAAGAACAATTTGGCCACCAGTGCTGACGATGCTTTCCGCAAAGAAAGCAGAAATTGGCTCTGCTAGTTTCTCTAAACTTTCAACGGCATTCTTAATGTACTTAGATCGACCTTCTTTATCTGTGAAGGAACCTCGATAAAGATCTGGCAATTCCGCAACTGCAACATGGGCAGGGCATCCATCTCCACCTTTACCAAGGAATTTGTATGGACTGATCTCCACAACGCTCTGTGTATGCCCATGATAAGCATGTCGGAGTGCCAGAACGCCTCTCCGTTTCGTGTAAGTGCGCGCTAAGCGAATTGCTAGATCATTCGCCTCACTTCCGCTGTTAACAAAAAATACGACGCTAAGTGGATCTGGCAATGTACTTGTAAGAGATCGTGCGTACTCGAGAACACCTTGATGCAGGTACCGCGTATTTGTATTTAATTGCTGCATCTGTCGCGATGCAGCATCATTTACTCTTGGATTGGAATGGCCCACGTGAGCTACATTGTTTACCAGGTCAAGATATTTTCTTCCTGAATCATCAATTAAATATGCGCCATCGCCGCTAACTATATGAAGAGGTTTCTTGAAGTTTAAGGATAGGTTCTGCGATAGGACTGATCGCCTCTCTCCCATAACCGCACTTGAAGTTAATCGACTATGAGCATCCGTTCCTTCTGGAATTCGGAGAATCAAGTTTGGATTTAATGAGATTCCTCGCCATAGGGAAACTTCTTCCTTCGGCGCAACACCATGCACATCAAGACCCATCCCGCAAAGATCTGTTAACAGCTGGAAATGCACGTGAGGCGGCCAACCAACATTCTCATCTTCCTTCCCCATCCAGCCCAATAACTCTCCGGCTTTAAACTTCTTACCAATCTGCCAGTTTGCAAGCGATTCTCTGGATAAGTGACCATAGAGAGTCCAAAAAGGAATTCCGGAATCGGTTTCGTGTCTAATAATCACTACCGGGCCATAATCAAGATATGTGTTGTTGTCATTAAATAGTTCGACAATGCCATCTAGTGGCGCAAAGACTGGCGCGCCTGCATACATCCATAAATCCACCCCGAGGTGGAAAGTGCGTGCATTTGGATTAGCAATCGAGAAGGCTTCGCCTTGATAAACCTCTCGATTTTCACAGTATCTACCGATACCAACATCTGCGCGATTCTCTTTGAGAATTTCGGCTACCGCTTCTGTAGTTCTAGGTAGATTCGGATTATCAATTGACCAATCAATCCAGACTTTTTTCGCATCTTTAAATGGAGGCGAAACCACATCTGCAATATTGGTTTTCAACGATAAGTACTTTCTAACCGCTTTTGCATTTGGATTGGCCTCAAGCCCAATCGCATTTCGATATCGGAAATAAACGTGATTGATATCGGCCCTATTTAGATTATCTAAAGCTTTCGGAGTCTTGCCCTGACTAATATCTAGGTATTTATTATCCGGATCTTGTGAAGTTTGTAGCGCGGCATTGGCGATACTCATTGCGATTCTTGTCTTCACTAGATCATGTAGAAGCGAGATCTCCGTATCAGTTAATGGTGAAACCGAATGGTAACCACGTACTAGTTTCGAGATTTCAAAGGTGGGATCTGAAGAATCAAACGCCAGATAAGCCCCCGCAACTGCGAGGCCAACAATTTTTGGCGCCAAAATCAAATCTCCAAAATCGATCAATTTTGGAGTTGAGCTTGAGAGAACAATATTCCACTCATTGGCATCGTTATGAATAAGTTGACTCGGTAGCACAAGGAGCTTCGGCTTTACTTCATCTGCATATCTTTCAAGAACCTTAATCACTTCAAATTTGAGAGCTTCATCCTTAATTTTCTCTGCCCACACCAGGGATTTATCTGCCTGCAACATATTCCAGATGAAATCTCTGCTGAGCGTAGTTGATTCATCGGAAGTTAATTTCAAATCCTTCAAACCAAGATCAATCCGAGCGATTACTCTTCCGAGTTCAATAATCTCTTCGGTGGCGTGAGTTTCTGCCTGGGCCCACATTTCACCATCAATCCATTGAAGTAATCGCACCAAGCCTGAATTCCAAGTTTCAGTGAGGCGTTTGTTTTTACTTTCAACTGGTTTCGGTGAAAGATTTAAATGAGAGAGCTGGTCGAGAGCACGATCTTGTAGGTTTAAATAAGTTGCAGACTCATTTGCATTCGGATAGAACTTCAAGACGTAGTTTGAGTCTCCGGAGATTTTGAAATTCAAGTCTCTTTCGCCGGCAAGTTTTTCAACCTTACCTTCTAATCCCCACAATTCCTTTAGGGCTCTCTCTGCCTCTAGTTCGTTCATGATCCCAACTTCTCCAGGACAATCTCAACAATTGCAGCATCTTGAATTCCAAGTCCAACACTAAAGTAACAAATTACATCAGATTGAGACTCTCTTCCTGAGCCCTCAACTAATACCTCTCCTAAACCTCGGGGAGTGAAATCAGCACCAAGCTCATTACCGCTTGAATTGACGAAATTGAGCACGGAGCCACATTGCTCGAGAGAAGTCTTTGGGTCGTCAACAACTATTAGATCTGCACTCTTTAATGTTCTTTCCGATACTTCAGATCTACCCGGAGAAAATGATCCGATAGATATGCAAGTTGTTCCGCTCGCTAACTTTTCTGTAAGAACTGGATTGCTTGAACTCGTAGCAAGAATAATTAGGTTGCAATCTGATACATCATTTAGATTACTGCTGATATTGTCGAATACATCTGAACTCACAGAAGTATGATTATCTCGAGTAATCCCAATAATTGAATTAGGTTTATATATAGATCGTAAAGCTTTAGCATGTGCCAAGCCTTGATGTCCTAAACCTACGATAGCTACGCGACTTGGTGGATTGGCAAGTTTTTCAATCGCAACCATGCTTGCTGCAACAGTTCTTAATTTTGTAACTGTCTCACCATCAAACTCGTAAGATACTGATCCATTTGTAGGGCTTAATGCCAAGATTGAAGTTTGAACTGCAGGAAGATTGCGCTTTGGATTGTTCGGGAATACCGTTCCAAATTTCACAATAGTTGGACCTGTTTCAGATGCCCTGGCTAAATATGCAAACTGGGCATTCTCTCCTTGAGAAAGAACAGCTCGAGGGCCGAGAAGGGCGTTTCCTAAATAGTAATTTGCGAAAACTTTCCGCTGAGATTCAATTGCAGTTGCCAGATCGCATAAACCCTCGATTTCCGCTGATGTAATGCGCTGGGCCATCTCTAGATTCTATTGGGTTAAGCGATGAAGTTAAACTAAAGGCTATGGCGCTTGAGATAAGTCAACTAGATAAAAACGCCGCTAGAAATGAAGCCCTAATCTTCGATCTAGTCGACATATTGCGTGATTCGATTGATAATGGATTTTCCGTTGGATTTCTCCTGACAGATTCAAATGATTCTCTTAAAACTTTTTGGGAGAACGAAATTGCTAAATTATCTTTAGGTAATCGAATTTTGATTGCTTCCAGAGATGAATCTCTTGTCGGTGTAGTAATCATTACTCCCGAGCTGCGTTCAAATGGCTCTCATCGAGGTGAATTAAGGAAATTAATGGTCAAATCCTCTGCACAAAAGAGTGGAATTGGGAGCGCGTTGGAAGCTGCAGCATGTCAAGCGGCAAAAGAAATGGGTCTATCGCTTCTATATTTGGACTCGGCGACCGATTATCTCGTGAATAAAAAGTATGAGGAATGGGGTTGGAAGAAAGTTGGTTCGATACCACGATATGCCGCGACGCCAGATGGTAAATTAGTGGCTACAACATTCTTCTACAAAGAACTTACAGATTAAGGGGTCGATATGCGTTCTGGGTTCATGTTCATCTGGGCTGCCATCGTCTCAGCAGTAATGGTAATTAACTATCGTAATAAGGTTAAGGCGGATAAGAATCTGGCGAAAGTCAATTGGGACACATACAAGGTTAAGTTGAGTCAAAGTTGGTGGAGTGGTTTTCTCTGGGCTTCGGTTGCTTTGACGATTTATTACTTCGTAATTCAAGCTGGCTTAACAGATTAATTTTCGCGCCATCGAGGTGAAGTGCTTCGAGGCGGATAGAGCTTTTCTCGGTAAAGAATAAGAGTGGGTTTTCCGCTTTCATAAGCGCTTCGCAAATCTTCTTCCAGAGTCCTCGGACTACTTTCCGAAAACTCAAATTTGAAGCTCTCGGCTAGTTTCTGCCAATCAGGATTAAATAGATCCACTCCCTGTTCTTTATGATTCATGACTTGCTGATCAAAGCGAAGCATTCCGTAACCGCCATCATCATTTAGAAGAATCGTCAGTGGCAATTTCTCTTGAGTTACAGTTGCCAGTTCGCTTAGTGCAAAGGCGATACCTCCGTCACCGCAGATAACTAATGGCCTCATACCTACCGCAGCTGCTCCGATTGAGGCAGGTAGGGCATAACCCAAAGTTCCCCAGCCAACGGGATATGCGGTTCTTCGCACTCTCGTATTTTTTCCATAAACACCAACCCAATAACCGCTAATTGCCATATCACAGAAGATGGGCTCCCTCTGTGGCCATCCGCCATCAATAGCATTTACAAAACTTATCCCGCGTGCTTCTTTTTCGGATTTAGAGAGTCGATCTCGCACCTTCATATTCATCGCTGGAATGTCGATCCATTTATCTTTAACCCGTGCCTTGAGGAATTCCGCTACAACTTTATCGATTCGACTGCTTTGTATTGAATATTTTGCTCCACTATTCAAACATGGTTTTTCAGGCAGAACATCTACAACAACTACTTCCTTTGGCCAAGGAATCGACCAGTTCTTCGTATTCATCCCATCTAATTCACTGCCGATAACAATGAGCAGATCAAGATCTTTTAGAAGTTCAGTCCCCTCCATTTCGTGGACTGGAAACTCCAAATAGTTCTTCGATTTACTTCCTACTCCCCTACCGGCAAACGATGTAAATATTGGAGCAGCTAAATGTTCTGATAACTCTGCAATATCATCGCTGTAATCTAAAGTTCCACCGCCAGCCCAAATTCCAATCTTTCTGCTAGTTTCCACTAGATTCTTAATCTCGCTTGTGATTTCAATCGGTGCTTCACTGAAACTGCCATCATTCTTCTGATCAACTATTGAGATCTCCTGACTCAGAACATCAGCCGGGATTCCAAGATAACCGGAACCACGTGGCGCACTTAATAATTCTTTTACTAAAAATCGAGCAGCTGCAATGGCAGATGCACCGTCGGTAACGCTAATTGCAAGTGGTTGATCCATATCGTCTTTCTTAGCAAGAGGTTTAAAAAGCTCTGATTGATCTACCATCTCATGTAAAAGTCCTCTTGAAATTCCATGCTGACGAAACTTAATAGGAGCTTCAGAACTAAGAACTAGTACCGCCGAATTTGAGATTGCGGCTTCGCCAAATGCGCCAAGAGTGTTTGCCGCTCCAGGGCCAGTCGTTGTTATTGCTACTCCTAATCCACCAGTGCTACGCGCTAGCCCATCTGCGGCGTAAACAGTTGTTTGCTCATGTCTAACGCTTCTTATTTCAGGCCTGGTATCAGTTAACGCATTCCAAAACGCGAGATTATGGACGCCAGGAATTCCAAATGCCTGCTTAACCCCTGCTTGCCAAAGTATGTCGAGTATCGCGCCAGCTACAGTAGTTGCCACCTTCGAAGAATAGTGGATTCTCACATTTCCCTAGCTGTGTTTTAACTTCTAATTAGTGTTAGATAACAGGCATGGAATTCATCTCACAAAACCCGGCCAATCTTCAAGAAACTATTGCAAAATCTCCAGCTGCAACTTCAGAACAAATTGTCGCGGCGCTAGAGAGAGCAAAGGTGGCACAGCGGAAATGGGCAGCAATACCCGCGCCAGCTCGAGGACGCGTAATTGCAAATGTCGGACGTTTGGTAGAGAAAAATAAAGAAAGTCTCTCCAAATTAGTTACAAAAGAGATGGGCAAGGTTTATAAAGAAGCTCTAGGCGAAGTACAAGAAGTAATCGATACCTGTGACTTCTTCCTTGGCGAAGGTCGTCGACTCTATGGTCAAACAGTTCCAAGTGAGATGAATAATAAGAATCTCTTTACATTTAGAATGCCGGTCGGAAATGTTCTGGTCATTACTGCAGGAAATTTCCCAGCAGCAGTTCCTTCTTGGTATATCGTTCCAGCACTACTCGCCGGCAATTCTGTAGTTTGGAAGCCTTCTGAATTCACACCTGCAGTTGCTAACGCGCTCACTTCGCTATTCCACGCGGGCGGAGTTCCTAAAGACCTATTAATTACAGTTGTCGCCGATGGCGCAACAACCTTCGATGCAATGGAGAGAGGTCTTGCCAAAGGTTTAATCAACAAGGTCGGCTTTACAGGATCAACCGAAGTTGGTCGAAGAATCGGCGCCAAAACTGGTGAATATATTCAAAGTGCCTGCCTTGAACTAGGTGGAAAAAATCCCATGGTGGTGATGCCTGACGCAAATCTCGACCTCGTTTTAGATGGTGCACTCTTTGCTGGATTCGGAACTGCAGGACAGCGTTGCACCTCACTTGGAACCTTATGGCTACATGAATCAATCCATGACACGTTCCTGGAAAAGTATTCAATTACCGTTTCAGAGGCAAAGATTGGCGATCCATTCCAGGATGTTCTATATGGTCCGATGATTAATGAGAAGTATCTTTCCAATCACCTAAAGCACCTAGACATGGTGCAGGCTCATCACAAAATAAGTGGGTCAACTGCAACAGGACGGATCACGAAATCATCGCCACGTAAGAACTTTGTGGGCGATCCAGATGTCGGTGTATTTGCACATCCAACGATTGTCTCTGGTATCAAAGAAGAAGATGAGCTATATAGAACTGAAACCTTTGGTCCATTAGTTACTGTCGGTAAATTCAAAACACTAGATGAAGCAATTGCTCTATCAAATGGCCATGGCTACGGTCTTTCTTCTGCCATCTATACAAATGATCCGCAGAATGTCTGGCGATTCCGTGAAGGAATCTCTGCCGGTATGGTTTCAATAAATAATTCGACATCAGGCGCAGAAGCACATCTTCCATTCGGCGGAAATGGCCGAAGCGGAAATGGTTCGCGACAGAGTGGAATTTGGGTACTTGATCAATTTACTCGTTGGCAATCTATGAACTGGGATTGGTCCAATAAGTTGCAGAAGGCCCAGATGGATACCGTTGAACTTGAGCACAATCCAGATTTCATTTTATAAATGAAGTTACCTGATTACGTCGATGTCGTCATTGTTGGCGGCGGCGTTATGGGCGCCTCATCGGCTTTCCATCTTGCCGAGGCAGGCGTATCTGTACTGCTCTGTGAAAAGAATGAACTAGCCAGTGGCTCAACTTCAAAAGCAGCTGGCGGCGTTCGAGCAAACTTTTCAGATGCATTTAATGTTGCTCTAGGTGCTCGATCCTTAGATTTATTCTCCCGCTTTCAAGAACGTCCTGGCTATGAAATAGATTTACATAGACCTGGCTATCTCTTTGCCCTCACAAAACCTGAAGATGTGAAACTCTTTGAGAGTTCTACTGAGATTCATAAAGAATTTGGCGTGGAATCGAAGATGCTCACACCGGCTGAAGCGGCAGTCATATCGCCACTACTAAATGTTGAGGATGTTCTGGCTTGTTCATTTACTCCGAATGACGGTCATTGCACACCCGAATCTGTTGTTATCGGTTATGCCTTAGGAGCAAAACGTTTAGGCGCAGTTGTACTTACCCAAACTGAAGTTATTGAAATTGAACTTTCTGGTGATGAAATTGTTGCTGTTCAAACTAATCATGGTCGCGTAAAAACCAATACGGTCATTAATTGTGCTGGCGCATGGTCGCCTGTCATAGGTCAGATGGTCGGCCTTACTCTCCCAGTGACGCCTTATCGACGTGAACTTGTAATTACTGAACCGCTTAGTGAGGATTTTGGTGATCTTCCCAAATCAATGCCGATGACGATTGATTACTCATCTTCACTCTATTGGCATAGAGAAGGTCGCGGCTTATTAATGGGTTTCTCTGATAAAACCAATCCTCCAGGATTTGAAACATCAAAAGATCCCGCATTCCTTGAGAAACTTGGCGAGATAGCAGCAAAGCGTGCGCCGAGATTGCTAGATATTGGTATTGGTCGTGGCTGGGTTGGACTTTATGAAGTAACGCCGGATCACAACGCAATCCTTGGCGAATTCAAGAAGATATCAAGATTCTTTTACGCAACTGGATTCAGTGGCCATGGATTTCTTCAAGGGCCTGCAATCGGTGAGATTCTCCGAGATCTATATTTGAATAAAGAACCATTCGTCGATATTTCAACGCTTAGCGCCGAACGTTTTGCAAGTCCAAACCTCCTTAGACCAGAGTTCAATATCGTTTAGAAATTCAATTTCTTGATAGTCAAGATAGGATAAGTACGTGACTTCGAAACCAGCTCAAGATTTAACTACTTTGATGGCGCTAGATAATCGGCTCACCCCTGAACAAGTTGCTATTAAGAAGGTAGTGCAAGAGATTGGCGAAAAAGAATTACGTCCAAATATTGCAGCATGGTATGAATCAGGCGAATTACCAGCCCGCGATATCGCTAAAAAACTTGGTTCTCTAGGTCTTTTGGGAATGCACTTAAAGGGTTATGAATGTGCAGGAACCGATGCGCTTTCATATGGACTTGCCTGTCTCGAGCTTGAAGCTGTTGATTCTGGATTGCGCTCTTTAGTTTCAGTTCAGGGTTCATTAGCAATGTTCGCAATCTACAAATATGGAAGCGAAGCTCAGAAAAATGAATGGCTACCAAGAATGGCGCGTGGTGAAGCGATAGGTTGCTTTGGCTTAACTGAAGCTGACTTTGGTTCTAATCCATCTGGGATGCGAACTCATGCAAAACGTGACGGTGCTGACTGGGTAATTAACGGCTCCAAGATGTGGATTACAAATGGAAATATCGCTGATGTAGCAGTTATCTGGGCACAGAGCGAGGAGGGAATCAGAGGTTTTTGCGTTCCAACTAATACCCCTGGATTCAAGGCTACTTTGATTAAGCACAAACTTTCGCTACGAGCCTCGATTACATCTGAATTGGTTTTCGAAAATATGCGAGTTCCAGATTCATTCCGCTTACCTGAAGCGAAAAGCTTGCGGGCTCCTTTGATGTGTTTAGCTGAGGCGCGCTTTGGAATTATCTTTGGCGCGGTAGGAGCTGCTCGTGATTCCTTTGAAGCTGCTACGAAATATGCGCAGACGCGAATTCAATTTGATAAACCAATTGCCGGTTATCAACTTACCCAAGCCAAGTTAGCCGAAATGGCGACGAAAATTACGACTTCCCTATTGCTTGCCTATCATCTTGCTGACTTAAAAGATGCTGGAAAGATTGAACCGGAACAGATCAGCATGGGTAAATATCACAACGTACAAGGTGCCCTTGAAATTGCTCGTTCCGCTCGTTCAATTCTTGGCGGCGCAGGAATTACAAGTGAATACCCAATATTCCGTCATATGAGCAATCTTGAAACTGTGCTTACATATGAAGGCACCCATGAAATTCACACCCTAGTGATTGGGCAGGCAGTTACTGGAGAAAACGCTTTCCGGTAAGAGGATTTTTAACTAGTGACCGAGATAAGCCTTGGTGATCTGGTCATCTTTACGAAGATCCGCAGCTTTGCCGCTTAACTTCACTTTGCCAGATTCCAAAACATAAGCACGATCTGCTACTTCTAGTGCAGCCATCGCATTCTG
>CAZCQR010000003.1:13213-33157 GCA_964500885.1 uncultured Clavibacter sp. | reverse complement strand
CAGATTCCAAAACATAAGCACGATCTGCTACTTCTAGTGCAGCCATCGCATTCTGCTCAATCAGAAGAATTGTTGTACCTTGCTGACGAATCTTGACGATTGTTTCAAAGATCATCTCAACTAGAACCGGTGCAAGACCCATAGATGGCTCATCAAGAAGGAGAAGCTTTGGCTGCCCCATCAAAGCTCGGCTTACAGCCAACATCTGCTGCTCACCGCCAGACATCGTTCCAGCGCGCTGCTCAATTCGTTCCTTTAATCTCGGGAACAATTCGAGAACGCGATCCATATCAGCAGCTACTCCAGCTTTATCGTTACGGAGGAACGCACCAAGTTCTAAGTTCTCACGGACCGACATTCTCTGGAAAATTCGTCGCCCTTCTGGCGCATGACAAATTCCCAAGCCAACGACTTCGTGTCCCGGAATTCCATCAATTCGTTGACCATTGAAAGTAATTTCGCCAGAGCGAGGCTTCAAAAGACCCGAAATCGTACGCAAAGTTGTGGACTTGCCGGCACCATTAGATCCAACAAGAGTGACAATCTCGCCTTGATTTACTGTTAAAGAAACATCCTTAACGGCGACGATTTTGCCGTAGGCAACTTCAATGTTCTTAACATCTAGCATTGTGCTCATTACTTGGAGTCCTTTGCTTTGCCTAGGTATGCCTCAACAACTCGGGCGTTATTCTTAATTTGATCTGGCGTTCCTTCTGCGATCTTCTCACCTTGATCAAGAACAGTAATTCTCTCAGATACGCTCATAACAACTTTCATGTCATGTTCAATTAACATGATTGAGATATCTCGCTCTTTCACCAATCTTCGAACGAAGTCGATGAAGACTTGTGATTCTTGTGGGTTCATACCTGCAGTTGGCTCATCGAGAAGCAAGACTTTTGGCTGTAAAGCTAAAGCTCTGGCGACTTCAAGACGACGCTGATCTCCGTAAGAGAGATTGCGAGCGAACTCATGGGTCCACTTTCCAACTCCAGCGAAATCAAGAATCTCTTGGGCTCGTTCCTCAGCTTCGCGTTCCTCACGTCGTTGCTTCGGTGTGCGCAGAATTGTCGAAGTAATTCCTGCCTTTAGATGTGAATGCATTGCCACCAAAAGGTTTTCTTGTGCCGTCATCAGGCCAAAGAGGCGAATATTCTGGAAAGTACGCGCAATGCCAGCTTCGGCAATCTTATGAGGAGGTAAATCGGTAATGTCGCGACCATCGAAAGTAATGGAGCCTGATGATGGTTTATAAAGTCCAGTAAGTACATTGAAGAAAGTTGTCTTGCCGGCTCCATTTGGTCCAATCAATGAAACGACAGATTGTTTTGGAATATTAAAGTCAACAGAGTTGACCGCTAATAATCCACCAAACTGTACGCTGATATTTTTGGCTTCTAGGACATTTGTCATTACTTAGCCTTCTTTCCAGCAGCGTCTGACTCTTCCATTTCTTCTTCATGAAGAACTAACTTCAAACGAGACTCCGGTAGCAGTCCTTCACGACGGAAGAGCATCATCAAAATGAGAACTAATCCGAAGAGTAAGAATGTAAAGGATGGGAAATCGACATCAGTTCCCATTCTCTCGTTGTAGAAAGCTCCTAGCGCAGAGAGTCCATTTCCATTTACCCAAGAGAGAATAAATGCTCCGAGGATTACGCCCCAGACATTGCCCATTCCACCGAGCACAACCATCGCTAGCAAGAAGATTGAGATCGCGAAGTTAAATCTCTCTGCGTAAACACCATTGACGTGTGTCGCGAAGGCAACACCGCCGACTCCGCCCGCAAATGCACCCACTGCATAAGAAGCAAGCTTAGTTCGCATCAAAGGAACGCCCATCATGCTCGCAGCAAGTTCATCTTCTCGGATTGCTAGCCAAGCACGTCCAAGTCGACCACGACGAAGGCGTAGCGAAACAAAGACTAAGAGCGCAGTCAGCAACATGAAAATCAATAATTTCCAACCATAATCGAATGGCCCAAGATTCTTAACACCCACGGGAATCGGATCGACGACCACAATTCCTTTGGTTCCATTCGAGATATTAAAGCCAAAGAAATCTTCTCCATTGAAGAAGACTTGAGGGATGATTTCTCCAAAGCCTAAGGTCACGAGTGCGAGGTAATCACTCTTCAAACGGAGAGTCGGTGCGCCAATTAGTACACCGAAGAGTGCACAGACAAAACCACCAATTACCAGAACCATCCAGAAATTGATATGGATTCCGGGAGCTTCTGCAGGTACTGATCCGAAGAAATGTACATTTAAGAAATAGAAGAACTCAGACATGAACCAACCGGCGCAATATCCGCCAATTGCCCAGAAAGCAACATAACCAAGATCAAGAAGACCTGCGTAACCGACAACAATATTTAGTCCAAGCGCCATCATCACGTAAACCAAACTCTCGTTTACGGCAGCTGGCGGCATCCATTGGTAGACCGCATCGTAGATTCCGATTGGCAGACCTTCCCAAGGTAGAAGAAATTGATAAATTGCAAAGAGCAAACCGCCGGCGATTGAATACCCAATCACCCATTTGCGATTGGATTTAGTGACGTTATTTGCAGGAGTTTTCGCCATGGTTTAGACCTTCTCCGTAGTTACTTTGCCCAACAAGCCGGCCGGCTTGAAAACCAAGATAATAATCAGAATAGTAAAGACAACGCTCTGCGACCATTGCTGACCGAAGGCAATTGGTAGACCGTCATTTAAGCCCTGAATAAATCCGATTAGCAAACCGCCAACAACTGCGCCCCAAAGGTTTCCAATTCCACCAAGAACTGCAGATGTGAAAGCGATCAAGCCGAGTTGGAAACCTAAGTTGTAGTTAGTGGTTCCAATTGATTGCTGATAGAGAAGACCAGCTGCGCCTGCCATCGCGCCGCCAATTGCGAAGGTAAAGGCGATAGTCCGATTTACATTTATACCCATCAGCGCAGCGGCATCTTTATCTTGCGCAGTAGCACGCATCGCTTTACCGCTCTTAGTCTTTGTGACAACATAATTCAGAGCCAACAAAAGTGGTACGCCGACAAAGAAAAGTAGAATTGTTACGGCATTAATTCGAACACCAGCAACATAAAAATCATTATTAGGAATTACGGTCGGCCACTGGCGTGGTGTAGATCCATTCCACTTTAGTCCAATGAAGTTAAGTAAGAAAGACATACCCACAGCGGTGATTAATGGCGCAAGGCGCGGTGCGTGACGCAATCTGCGATACGCAAGTCGCTCAATCAAAACATTTATCGTTGCACCAAAGGCCATCACGGCAAATAGACAAGAGATAAATGTCAACCATCCCATTGGGTTGGACTCGTCTTGTTTGAACCAAACTGTAATGAAATAAGAGGAGAAAACGGCGCCCAACATGAAGAGGTCGCCATGAGCAAAGTTAATTAATTCAATAATTCCGTAAACAAGAGTGTAACCAAGTGCAATTAGCGCATAAAGCATTCCATTGCGGAGTCCCAGAACTGCAACCTGAGCAAATTGTTGAGGTGATTCAATTATGTTTACGAGCATCCAGAGGGCGAGGATTAGAGAGAGCACAATTGCACCGATACGCTCTATGCGCTGTCTGCGAATTTGGCCCGGTGTGCCCTTAAATTTCTGAACTTCTGCGACTTTAGCCAAGAAGGACTCCTAAAGTTCTATGTTTCTTAAAGGATTTAGATTAGGTAATCCCCGGACAGCTTTCGCCATCCGGGGATTAACGCTACTGCTTTATTACTTAACTGTGATCTTCTGAAGGAAGGTTTCTGCGCCATTCTTTACGATCAGAATTGTGATGTCCTTAGAAAGGATGTCACCGTTCTTATCGAACTTAAGTGCAGTTCCAACTACAGACTTGCTCGCAGGGATGTTTACAGTCTTCATCTTATTGAAGATGTCCTTACGAGTTCCGTTTGAGCGTGAGATCGCATCAAGAATTACTTGAGCAGCCGCTGCGCCATATACGGAGAAGGAGCTGGTTGGAGCTTCCTTGTATTCCTTGCGGTAGGCCTTCTGGAACGCTTCAGCAGCGCCACCCTTCGGGAACTGATCAATTGAAAGACCAGTGAATGAAAGGTATGCACCAGCTGCTTCTGGCAAAGCCAAGAAGTCTGGGTAACCAGTGAAACCATCTGGCATCATGAACTTAACCTTGGTGTTATCGCCTAGGTACTTAACTTTATCCTTAACGAGCTGTCCACCATTTAGGTCGAAGATTCCGCCGACATAAACCATATCTGGCTTAAGTGCTGCAATCTTTGTGAATAGCGCTTCGTAATTTGGTGCCTTGTCATCCCAACCTTCGCCAGCATCGCCGGAAGATAGAACGTTTAGACCAAGCTTCTTAGCGTTAGTTGTAAATGAACGCGCAACACCTTGTCCGTATGTCTGACGGTCGTTTAGAACGTAAACGCTCTTTACGCCTTGTGACTTAGCAAACTGTGCTGCTGCAGCGCCTTGGTTATCATCGGTTGTAACAACGCGATAGTAATTTCGCTTACCTGTTGGGTAATACTTTTCAGGCTCGCCTGGATCCCACGCCTTTGTAAGACCTGGGTTTGTGTTCGCGTTTGAAACCATAACCATTGGACCCTTTGGATCCTGGTTCAAAATTGGAACGATGATTTTTGCGCAACCGGAGTTGTATGTACCCATAACTGCAACTTCGTCACGTGATGCAACGTGTGCTTGAGCATTCTTTGCACACTGTGCGTCATCCCATGAACCTTTTGCAGCTGTTGAGTTGTCATACTCACGGAATTTGATGTTGAACTTTCCAGCCTTATTGCCTTGTTGCTTTAGCAAAAGACGGATTGCCTTATTAGTAGATGCGCTCTGATCTGCAGATCCACCTTGCTTAGGTAGATCAGAAGAAATCCAGAGTGTCGTTGCTGACTGCGCGCTTGAGAGAATTCCCAAACCAAGTGCAGCCGTTGCAATTGCAACGATCGCTACCTTTACAGGATTTTTCTTCATTAAGAGGTATACCTTTCCTAGGGTTATAAGCAAGGGTCACCCCCTGCTTCAGGGCAAACCCTAGGTGCGACCCCCTAGTTTTGACTAGACAGCACCTTTATTTTTTTCCGCTCAGCCCCGCACAAATTTGCCTCCCCCGGTAACACTTTTGTTATCAGGTCCCTATTCGGCGCGAATTCGATACTGGCAGACTTTCTATATGGCTAAAGAGCGCGCTGAGGTTGTTGTTATCGGCGCTGGAATCGTCGGCGCTATGGCGGCTTTCTTCTCTGCAAAATCAGGATTGAAAACAATAGTTATTGATCGCGGCGCTGTTGCAAGTGGAACAACTGGTGCAGGTGAAGGAAACATTATGGTTTCTGATAAATCCCCTGGGCCAGAGCTAGAACTTGCACTGATATCAAGAGATTTATGGTTTGAAGTTGCAGATGAAGTTGGCAATGCATTTGAACTTGTTGCAAAAGGTGGATTGGCAATTGCCAGAAAAAATCCTAAATCGCTTTATGAATTAGCAGAATCTCAACAGAAAGCTGGCGTTACAACTCATAAAGTTGAAGGGAAGGAAATCCTCAAGCTGGAACCTTTTATGAATTCCGAAATTTCGAATGGAGTTCATTATCCGCAAGATGCACAATGTCAACCGATGTTGGCAGCTGCGCATATTTTGCGCCATGTACAAACCGGCGGCCATAAATTGATTTCACACCAAGAGGTACTTCGGATTAAGGATGCAGGAAACTTTTTATCTATTGAAACTCAGGACCGAGTAATAGAGGCTGATTATGTGATTAATGCAGCCGGAACTTGGGCTGGTGAAATTGCAAAACGAGCTGACTCGCAGCTTCCAATAATGCCGCGCCGTGGTTTCATTTTAGTTACAGCTCCGCTTCCACAATACGTAAATCATAAAGTTTATGACTCCGATTATGTCGATAACGTTGCAAGCAGCGATGCCGAACTACAAACTTCAACTGTAATCGAAGGAACAAAGAGCGGAACTATTCTTATTGGAGCAAGCAGAGAGCGCATCGGTTTTGATCGTTCAATTAACGTTGAGATAATTAGGAGATTGGCTCGGCAAGCAACTTCGCTATTTCCAATCCTTTCCTCCGCTCAATTGCTCCGGGTCTACAACGGCTTTCGGCCATATTCACCTGATCACCTTCCTATAATCGGGCCGGATAAAAATCTTCCGCGCTTGTTCCACTGTGCTGGACATGAAGGTGCTGGTATCGGTCTCTCAGCAGCCAGTGGCAGATTGATTGCTCAGATGATTAAAAATGAAAAAACTCTGATTGATCCATCACCATTTACTCCTGCCAGATTTCAGAGTTCTACTGGCGATTCGATGAACGTTGGTGTGGCTTAATGACTCAGTTCAGTTTCAATGGCGAGAAAATTCCATTTGAAAGTGGCGATACCGTGGCGGCCGCATTACTCCGCTCGGGTAAAAGCGTGTTGCGAACGACAAGATTTACTGGAGAACCAAGATCTGTCTTCTGTGGAATCGGACATTGTTATGACTGCCTAGTATCAATCAATGGCGTTATTAATCAGCGCGCTTGTTTAGCAAAGGCGGAACTGAATCTCAATGTCGAGAGTCAAAAGGGCTTAAATGGCTAGCACGAGTGCTGATTACGTAATTATTGGAGCGGGTCCCGCAGGTTTATCGGCTGCTGCCATCTTTGCAAGAAATCAAAAAAAGGTTCTACTGATTGATCAATACCAAATACCTGGTGGTCAGTATTGGCGCCATAAGTATGGTGAGAAATTTCCAAGTGAGAAGTTTGAATTTTTGATTCGCTCACCATTTGTCGAATGGCACCTGCAGACGACTGTCTGGCAGATTGAGCAAAAAGATCAGAGCATGGTCATACATTTAAGAACTGCGGCTGGTACGACAACGATTCGCGCGGGGAAACTTCTTGTTGCTACTGGAGCCATTGAACGTTCAATACCTATCCCCGGTTGGACTCTGCCCGGCGTAATTACTGCTGGCGGCTTGCAGTCTCTTATTAAAGGTCATTCGACATCTCCCGGTAATTCGATAGTTCTTGGCGGATCCGGGCCATTTCTCTTCCCAGTTGTCGAGTCACTTTTAGATATGAAGAATCCTCCTACGATAAAAGGTGTATTTGAATATCGTTCCAACTTCAGGTGGTGGCGAAATACTTTAGGTCTAATTCTTAATCCAGAAAAAGCGCTCGCCGCGATTAAATTCTTGCTCTTCCTTAAGCGTCAAAAGATCAGATTTGAAACAGGCGTCAATATTTTCAAAATTGAAGGAACGAGCTCTGGACTTAATATTCATCTTGCAAAGAAGAGGGCATCGCAATCAATAATTGAAAATGTTGAAGTGGCAGCTATCTCCTATGGATTCACTCCAGATTTAACGATTCCAAGCATCTTGAAATTAGAAAGAGAGATTGTCTTTGGTGAAGAATCTGTCAAAGTTGATAGCAACCAACGGGGATCAGTTAATAATGTCTGGGCCGCCGGAGAGGTAACTGGCATCGGTGGACATGAGCTAGCAATTACCGAAGGCAAGATTGCCGCACTATCGATGCTTGGAAAAAGTCGTTCATCAACTATTTCAAAAATAAATAGATTTCGGCAGAAAGTATTTGCGAGTGGCCTAGCGAAAATTTATGCTCCAAGTAAAGATTGGATGGATTGGAGTACTGAGGATTTCACAATCTGCAGATGTGAAGAGGTAAAAAAGTCAGAGATTATTGATTCATTTAAGAAACTCGGTGCAGATTCGGCTCGAACTTCCAAACTATTTACTCGAGCCGGTATGGGAATGTGCCAGGGGCGAATCTGCCATCGCAATGTTTCAGATCTCGCTGAGCGCTTTACGGAAGGGAAAGAAGTCCTTTCGCCTGTGAGTAGACCCATTGGCGGGGCGGTTACTTTGGGAGAACTTTCCGACTAGCATCCATCTCTATGAAACCATGGCAAGGAATTCTCACAGCAACCGCAACTCCTTTTAAGAATGATCTATCAATTGATTTTGATAAATATGCAGAACATGTTGCATGGCTTGCATCATTCGGCCACTTAGGAGTTATCCCAAATGGATCTCTTGGTGAGTATCAAGTTCTGACCTCTGAAGAGCGTTCGAAGATGGTCACAACTGCAATTGCGGCGGCGCCAAAAGGTTTCCATGTTGTTCCGGGTGTCGCGGCTTATGGCGCAAAAGAGGCTCGAACATGGGCAGAACAAGCTGCATCCGCAGGCGCCAGTGCCGTCATGTTGCTACCGCCAACATCTTACCGAGCTAATGATGATGAGGTAATTGCTCACTATAAAGAAGTAGCCAGAGTTGGTATCCCAATAATTGCCTATAACAATCCATTCGATACCAAAGTTGATTTAACTCCTGCTCTGGTTGGACGAATTGCTGATGAAGTTCCAGAAGTTGTTGCAATCAAAGAGTTTTCCGGTGATGTAAGAAGGGTCTGGCAGATCCACTCGCATGCACCGCGCATCGAAGTGATGGTCGGTGCAGATGATGTACTACTGGAACTTGCCACTGGTGGAGTTACCGGATGGATTGCTGGATTTACCAATGCGCTGCCAAGAGAATCGAAGATTGTTTACGATTTAGCGCTGGCTGGCGACTTTGTAAAAGCTCGCCCACTTTATGCAGCGCTTCATGATTTATTCCATTGGGATAGTCAGAAGGAATTTATCCAAGCTATTAAGGCAACGATGGAGTTTGAAGGTCGATATGGTGGCCCAACGAGACTTCCTCGACTGCCGCTTCCAAAAGCTGATCAAGAAAAACTTCACAAACAGTATCTAAAGTTCAAAGCTAACTTCAACGCCTAATGAGTAAGTTGCTTCGCAATGTAAAGACTGTCGAAAGTCATACAGAGGGAATGCCGACGCGCGTTGTTATTGACGGTTACGGCGAGATTCCGGGCGCGACAATGTTTGAGAAGCGCTTGAATTTTATGGCAAAAGATGATGCCTTTCGAAAATGGTTGATGAACGAACCTCGTGGCCATTCGGCAATGAGTGGTGCAATTCTGCAAAAACCGACGCGGAACGATGCCGACTGGGGCGTTGTCTATATAGAAGTTTCAGGATGTTTACCAATGTGCGGTCACGGAACAATAGGTGTTGCAACAGTTCTAGTGGAAAAGAAGTTAGTTGACGTTCAAGAGCCAGTGACAACAATTCGATTAGACACACCTGCAGGTCTTGTAATTGTTGATGTGCAAGTTAAGGGTGGCAAGGCTCTTAATGCCACAATCACAAATGTGCCATCGTTCCTATTGGCAAAAGATCAGGAAGTTGAAGTTAAGAATTTTGGGAAATTGAAATATGACATTGCCTATGGCGGCAATTTCTATGCCATTGTTCCCATAGAGCGAGTTGGAATTGAATTCAAAAGAGAGAATGGTCAGAAATTTCTCGATCTGGGTCTGCGAATTTGCGATGCAATCAACGAACAGAATCGTCCGGTACATCCAGAGAATAAAGATATAGCCATCTGCCATCATGTCGATTTCATAACTCCAGGCGAGAAGCCATTGCACTGGAAGAATGCCATGGCGATTCATCCTGGTTGGTTTGATCGCTCTCCATGCGGAACTGGGACAAGTGCTCGGTTGGCACAAATGCATGCATTAGGTCAATTTAAAGATGATGATGTGTTGATCAATGAATCTTGGATTGGTTCAACTTTTGAAGGTCGGGTAAAAGAAAAGACGTTGGTCGGACCCTTCCCCGCGGTAGTTCCAACAATCACCGGCAGAGCGTGGATTATGGGTGAGAGTAATTGGATTTTGGATGCTACTGATCCATTCCCTGAAGGTTTTCTGGTTTAAAAAGGAGCGCGATAAATAACTATGTCTAACCTTTCGGATTTGATAGCAAAAACTCGTAAATCCCAAATTTCTTGGAGCGCAGATCCACTTGCAAGATCTGCTGCACTCTCCAAACTCTCCAAACTTTTCTCCGAGAACAGAGAAGCACTTGTCGCTTCAATGGTCGAAGAGGTTAAGAAGCCAATTACCGAAGCGCGTGGTGAGCTTAATCGAGCGATAAGTATCTTAGATTTTTACAGCGCTGCTGTCTTGGATTCTGATGGCGAAACTTTTCCGGCAACATCGCCAAACTTCATACTTTCAATTAGGCGTCCGTATGGCGTTGCTGGATTGATTACGCCTTGGAACTTTCCAATTGCAATCCCTTTCTGGAAAGCAGCCCCTGCTCTTGCTATGGGAAATGCGGTCATTATTAAGCCAAGTGAGTTTTCAAGTAATACAGCTCTGTTATTTGCAAAATTTGCGAACGAGGTATTTCCGGAAGGTGTCTTTACTGTCATGCCAGGCGACGGACAAATTGGAAAATCCCTAATTGATCACTCAGATGTAGCTTCATTCACTGGATCGGCAAGGGTTGGGAAAGAAGTCATTTCACAATCTGCAAAGCTCGGAATTCCTGTTCAAGCTGAGATGGGTGGACATAATCCTGCTCTCGTATTGCCCGATGCCGATTTAAATCTACTGGCAACGCAATTCCCAATTGCGGCATTTAGTTACTCTGGCCAGAAGTGCACAGCAACCCGAAGAGTTATTGTTGTTGGAGATAAGAAACGTCGAGATGAAGTTGCCGAAGTCTTGATTTCTGCAACTAAATCTCTTCAAGTTGGCGATGCTAACGATGAGAAAACTTTTGTCGGCCCGTTAATTCATAGCGCGGCCAGAGAAGGTTTTGAACGCGCGGTAGCAGAAAGTACCAAGGTCGGGAAGTTGGCTTTTGGTGGGGAAACGGTAGATGCAGGCAAGAATTTGGTATCCCCTGCTATTACAACGGATGTTCCGCTTGATCATCAATTGATGTGCGAAGAAGTTTTTGCGCCGATTGTTCATGTTGCAAATGTCCATGATGTTTCCGCTGCTATCAAATTAGCAAACGATGTGCCTTACGGTTTAACTGCCTCAATCCATACGCAAGATCTTGCGGCTGCTTTTGCAATTTCAAAAGCACTTGAAACTGGAATGGTTAAAGTTAATGGACCAACCGCCGGCGTCGATTTCTATGCGCCATTTGGTGGCCTTAAGGACTCATCTTATGGAGCACGTGAACAAGGAAAAGCTGCCCTTGAGTTTTATTCGCATACCCAAACCGTTACGGTAAATGTCGGAAAAGGTAAATTTCCTTGTTAGAGGCAATCTTCCTCGGGATCCTGCAAGGTTTAACTGAATTCTTACCAATATCCTCAAGCGCACATCTACGAATTGCCGGCATATTTAATGAACGGGCAGCCGATCCAGGCGCAACTTTTACGGCAATCATTCAAATTGGTACTGAATTAGCCGTCTTAATATATTTTAGAAGCGACATATCAAAAATTATTTCCTCCTGGACTAAATCAATATTCAAAACAGAGCACGATATTGCCTCTGCCAGATTGGGGTGGTTTGTAATAGTAGGTTCTCTCCCAATTGTTTTAATTGGCGTACTACTTCAGGACACTATTCGTAACGAGTTACGTTCGTTGTGGATTGTTGCATCTGTCTTAATCATCTTCGGACTCATTCTCGGCTTAGCTGATCGCATTGGGGAGGAAAAAAGAGATCTCAAAGATATGAAATTGCGCGATGGCTTATTGGCGGGATTTGCACAATCACTTGCCCTGATACCTGGCGTTTCACGTTCTGGCTCAACCATCGCTATCTGCCGGTTATTAGGTTTCAATCGTGTGGAAGCCTTGCGTTTCTCATTTCTTTTGGCGATTCCCGCCGTTTTGGCAAGTGGTTTCTTTGAGCTCTATAACTCGCTTCAATCTCCAGTATTAAACCGATTTAGCGCCGGTGAAACTGCAGTAGCGACTCTCGTTTCATTCACTGTCGGCTATCTAGTTATAGCTTGGTTATTAAAGTTCGTCAGAACAAATTCCTTTGCGCCATTTGTGATTTACCGGGTCGCACTGGGTGTAACGCTCCTGCTGCTATTGGGAACCGGCGTCATCTCAAACTAATCAAGATTACTAACTTTTTCCAAAATGAATTGATAGGAACTCTCGAAGATAGTTTCTGCATCATAATCGAGAGTTGCCACATGGTATGAATTACCAAGTTCTATTCTGGCTTTATCAACCGCGCCAATCTCTTTCATGATTAATTCGGTATTGGACACGGGCAACACATGATCCTCGACGCTATGAAATAGCAATGTCGGCACCTTTACTTCTGGAAGTGACTTCCGAGTTGCTTTCAATAGCTTATTTAATTCAGCAACGCCTTTTGTGGGTAAAGCGTCATAGCCCCACTCAGTGATACCTGGTTTCTTAATGTCATCTCCTACCGATGGACGTTTTGGTACCAAATACTTGATGATATTTATCAACTTAATCGCAGGATCTGTTATGTGAATCATGGGATTGACCAAAACTATTCCAGAGATCTTTACATTTGAATTTGCGGCCGTGAATAAGGTATTTGCGCCACCCATGGAGAGTCCGAAGATAAAAACTTCTGAAGATTGTGCCTTTAATTTAAGTAACTCTTGCTCTGCTCGATCCGTCCACTCACGCCAACTAACCTGATTGAGATCCTGCCACCGAGTGCCGTGGCCTGGAATTCTCGGAACCGCAACCGTTAGACCTTTCTTATTAAGAAAATCTGCCCAAGGGCGCATTGATGCAGGTGATCCCGTAAAGCCATGCAATAACAAGACGCCAATCTTTGAATGAGCACCGTGGCCCTCTTTATAGAAATCATCTAGCCACCCATTGGGGGCGCCGGTTGTCGCCATTCCTAAATACTACTTCTCTCATTTCGTCAGTTCTAGGCCTTACATTCGGCTGGTGAGTGAGGATCGTTTACTTCTGGAAACTACATTTGTAATTCTGGATCTAGAGACGACTGGCGGCTCACCCTCAAATTCGAAAATTACAGAAATTGGTGCCGTTAAGGTGCGAGGCGGAGAAGTTATTGGAGAGTTTCAAAGTTTTGTAAATCCAGAAATGGTGATTCCGCCATTCATCACAGTTCTTACCGGAATCACAGATGCAATGGTGGCCACTGCTCCTACAATCGGTGAGGTCTTCTTTTCGCTTCTTGAATTTATTGGGTCTCCAACTAATAGCGTCTTAGTTGCTCATAACGCGCCCTTTGATATCGGTTTTCTCAAGTCCGCAGCTGAACAACTTGATCAACCTTGGCCCAGATACGAGATTGTTGATACTGCCAAAATTTCTAGATACGCACTCAGCAGAGATGAGGTACTCAACTTCAAGTTATCAACATTAGCAAAGTTCTTTGGAGCTGTAACTGAACCCGATCACCGTGCACTCTCTGATGCCCGCGCAACTGTTGATGTCCTTCATGGAATTTTTGAAAGGTTGGGGTCGCAAGGGGTTTTCAGTTTTGCTGATTTGAAATCTCTTTCTAGCCGAGTTACGGAAGCACAGCGGAAGAAGCGACATCTTGCGAATAGCGCTCCAGAATCTCCTGGGGTTTACATCTTTAAAGATGAGAGAAATGAACCCTTGTATATCGGAACTTCTCGAAATTTAAAGTCACGAGTTAGAACTTATTTTTCCGCGGCAGAAACTCGAAAAAGAATTCATGACATGATCGGCCTAGCCGCTTCTCTTGAATTCATTGAAACCCCAACAATTCTTGAGGCAGAAATTCAGGAACTAAGACTTATTGGATCTATCAAGCCACGATTTAATCGCAGATCTAGATTTCAAGATAAAGCAGTAATTCTCCGAATAACAGAAGAAGATTTTCCGCGCATATCTCTAACTCGAGGTCTTCATAAATTGAGTGATGGTCAGGGTTGGATCGGACCATTCTCCAGTCGCGATGAGGCGCAATCTGCGCAAGCAGGAATTTACGAGGAGTTTTCAATTCGACAATGCACTCCTCGAATCACAATAAAGAGTATGCAAAGCGCAAGTCCTTGTGCGCTTTTTGATTTAGGGAAATGCGGAGCGCCTTGTATTGGATTGCAATCTCCAGACTCCTATAAATCCGTCGTCCTGGAACTTCAACATTCACTCGAACGTGATTCCAGATCAATATTTCAGAGATTAGATATGAGGATGAAAGAGCTCGCGCTAGCTGAGAGATTTGAAGAAGCGGCCGAAGTCCGTAATCGACTGCTCTCATTGATAAAGGGTATGACCAGAAGTCAGCGGATCTCCTCGCTCTTGAAGATTAATAAGCTAATCGTTGCCGCGCCCAGCGATAGACATTATGAACTTGCGCTCATTCACTCAGGCAGGCTTCTCGCCACTCGCAAAGGCGATATTGATAACTTTTCAGAATTGGCTGCAGAGCTAAATCGAATTAGTGATGAGGTACTCAGTCAAAAACTCTCAGATCAGATTCCAAGTCATGAAGAGATTGAAGTTTTGCTTCGATTCATAACCAACTCAGAGATAAAGCTTTTGGAAATAGATGGCGAATGGAGCAACCCACTCTACGGGGGCGAGTGGCATCGCGAAAAATTGAGTGAATTTAGAGATTCTTCTAGCGCAGAGAGTTACAAAGAAACTTTCTCAATTTCATGGGAAAGATCGCGCCAGCGATAAATTAATTCTTCCGCTTTTCCGCTATCAATCGCAGTTTTTGCTAGGACATATCCATTTGCCATCTGCTGTTCTATACCTAGGTCGAAATCTCCCTTAAATGCTGCAATCGCGATTGCCGAATTTAAAAGGATTGCCTCTCGATATGCACCTGTTTTACCTGAGAAGACATCTAAAGTAATTTTTGCATTCTCAGCGGCTTCCCCACCACGGATACCCTCTAAAGAATATGTATCCACTCCAATATCGGAAGGGTGGAACAATTTCTCATCAATTTCCCCATTATGAAGTTGAAGTATCTCTGTCTTGCCTGCAATTGAAACCTCATCAAGACCTTCTACGCCACGAAAAACAAAACCACTACAGCCTCGCCTTGCCAAAACTTCGGCCACTAGAGGAAACATCTCTCTTCGCGCGACACCGATTGCTACAAAATTCGGACGCGCTGGATTTGCTAGCGGACCCAGGATATTGAAAATTGTTGGGGTTCCAAGGCTTTTTCTTACGGGCGCAGCAAAGCGCATTGCTGGGTGAAAATTAGGTGCATATGCAAATCCAATTCCGATTTGTCTAACAATTTCCGCAACTTGTTCTGCACCTAAATCAATTTTTATGCCTAACGCTTCAAGTAAATCAGCTGATCCACTCTTAGAGGATGCGGCTCTATTGCCATGCTTTATTACCCTCGCACCTGCGGCGGTAGTAACAATGGCAGCGCTTGTTGAAATATTGATGGTGTTAAAGCCATCGCCACCCGTTCCGACAACATCGACGGCCCGATCTGGAACATTTATAAGTGTCGCATGTTGATAAAGAACCTCTACAAGTGCATTAACCTCATCGGGAGTTTCACCTTTATTCTTCAAGCCTAAAAGGAAATCTCGAATCTCATCGTCAGATGCTCGACCTGACAGAATCTCTGACATTGCAAATTTGATCTGATCAAGTTCTGGATTCTTCTTTTCAGCTAACGCAACAAGAAGTTCTTGCCACATAATCAAACCTTAATTTGAATGGGTAGAGAATTGATTTTGATTAAGCAAGCTAGCTGCAGATTTTGCCAAGGTAAATGGATCAATTGGATGAGTCACGACGCCATCCGCTCTTGACCAACCTGCCAACCATGCATCTTGAGGTCGCGCAACTATGAGCAATGCTGGCGGGCAATTAAATATTTCATCTTTTAATTGTCTTGCTAATCCCATACCGCCTTCTGGCGTAGCTTCCCCATCAAGAATAAAGAGATCGATTGCTTTTTTATTGCCCTTATTTTCTTCAACTGCGTAAAGGCGAAGCGCGTCCGCGGTCGCAAATTCCCGAATCTCGTTCTCAGGAAATTCCGGAGATAAACGCTTCCCGAGCGCCGTTATTACGGCTTCTCGGACCGTTGAATCATCTGAATAGACCAAAATTGATAGTTTCGACATAACAGGGTCAGTCTAGAGGCAGATTCGTGATGTGTTTCACCGGAGATTGTGGCTAGGCCGTTACGAGGGAAATGGGCAATTCGCCTTGGTTTTGCGGAATAATCCCCCACATGTCCAGCACATTGGCAACTCGTCCAAACCGTCCAAATATCGTTGCCGTAGGAACAATTGTCTGGCTTGCTAGTGAATTAATGTTCTTTGCCGCTCTCTTTGCAATGTACTTCACCACGCGTGCTGTGCAAGGTCCAGAGATTTGGAAAGAGAACGTTGAGATGCTCAATATTCCCTTCTCAGCTTTTAACACCACAATTCTTGTCTTATCTTCGGTAACTTGTCAGTTCGGCGTATTCGCTGCAGAACGCTTCCAAAATCTACGTACCGGAAAAATCTGGCAACTATCTAAGTGGGGAATGCGAGAGTGGTTTGCACTTACATTCGCAATGGGTGCGTTCTTTATCGGTGGCCAGATTTATGAATACGCAGAATTGGTTCGCGAAGGACTTACAGTTTCTTCATCAGCATATGGATCGGTTTTCTATTTACCAACCGGCTTCCATGGACTTCATGTGACAGGTGGCTTGATTGCATTTCTTATCGTGATGATTCGCGTTTCTAAGGCACGTCAATTTGGTCATCGCCAAGCGACAACTGCAATCGTTGTCTCCTACTACTGGCACTTCGTCGATATCGTCTGGATTGCTCTATTCTCGGCAATCTACTTGGTGCATTAATTATGAAAAATCCATTTGCTTTTATTTCAAAATTCCGACGTCATAAATTGGCTGGCCCTGTCCTATTGCTTGCCGGCTTATCGCTAGCTGGGCTCGGATACTCAGTTGCCCAAGCAGCCTCAAACGAAGTTCAAGTTGTAGCAACTTCCGATAAAGCTTCACTAATTGCAGAAGGAAAAGAAATCTTTGCTCGCGGATGTTCTTCTTGCCATGGTCTAAATGCTGAAGGCGCTGGCGCCGCTCCTTCGCTGATCGGTGTCGGAGCAGCTTCTGTTGATTTCCAAGTGGCTACTGGACGTATGCCTATGGCCGATATGAGCCAACAGGCAATGAGAAAAGAGCCGGTTTACAACGAGGAAGAGACTGCTGCGCTAGCTGCATATGTTGCATCTCTGGCACCGGGACCTGCAGCTGTTACAAATGAAGAGCTTGCATGGGAAAGAAGTGGTGACAATGCTCTTGGTGGTGAACTATTTAGAACTAATTGCGCAATGTGCCATAACTTGGCTGGTCAAGGCGGTGCACTTTCACAAGGTAAATATGCGCCAACTGTTATGGGTGTTGAGCCAAAACATATTTATGAAGCAATGATTACCGGACCTCAAGCGATGCCAGTATTTGCAAATACTGTTCTAACTCATGATGAGAAACTTTCAATCATAAAGTGGATCAAGCATGCAGAGAGTGAACCAGCTCTCGGTGGCGCTGCCCTTGGCAGAGTTGGACCAGTAACAGAAGGTCTCTTTGCTTGGGCATTTGGACTTAGTTTGTTAATCGGCGTTGCAGTATGGCTCACAACAAAGGCTCGATAATGAATAATGAAATAGAGAAATTAGCTGATCCAGGATTACCAGAACACGTTCATCGAAAGGCAGATGTCGATCCGATTGCAGCTCGCAAGGCAGAGCGCCAAGTTGGAATCTTATTTACATTATCGGCGCTAGGAACAATTCTTTTCATATATTCGTATATCTGGATTCCTGAAGATACCTTTATCTTTTTGCCGATAATGGGCAACACAAACGCTCATCAACTCTTCCTCGGTCTTGGACTAGCTATGGCACTCTTCTTTATCGGAATGGGCGCCGTTCATTGGGCAAAGACTTTGATGCCAGATCACGAAGTTGTTGACTATAGAAAAGAGCAGCGCTCTAAAGATGAGGATCGAGCAGCTTTTGTTGCGACTGTTAAAGATGGAGCGGCTCAAGCAGGCCTTGGTAGACGCCCACTAATTAAGAGAACTATGGGGCTCGCTCTCGGCTTAGTCGGCTTATCTCCAATCCTCCTTCTGCGCGATCTTGGCCCACTTCCAGGAAATGAATTAAATGAAACTAATTGGAAGAAAGGCACCAGGTTGGTTACTGATCCTGGTGATCGCCCAATCAAACCATCTGATCTTGAAGTTGGTGGGGTTGCTCAAGTACAGCCTGAATTCCCGGCAGGCAAAGTTCGTCACCTAGATGACATCGCAAAGGATTCAGTCTTACTCATCAGAATTAGACCGGAAGAATTTAATCTTGATCCAGAGCGCCTATCTTGGACATATGAAGGAATCATCGCTTTCTCCAAAATCTGTTCACATATGGGTTGCGCCGTCGCACTTTATGAACAGACAACTAAACATCTTCTCTGCCCTTGCCATCAATCGACTTTCGATGTCACAAGAGCTGCCAAAGTTATCTTTGGACCAGCTGCAAGACCTCTGCCACAATTAGCCATCACAGTTGATGATGAGGGATATTTAGTTGCACAGGCACCATTTAATGAAGCAGTCGGACCTAGTTTCTGGGAGCGTGATTCCAAATGAGCGCACGTGAACGTCTAGCAGGTGGCGCAGCAAATTTCGTTGACGAGCGAACTGGTGCAGCAAAGTGGATGAAGAAGACCTTAACTAAAGTCTTTCCAGATCACTGGTCCTTTATGTTGGGCGAGATTGTCATGTACTCATTCGTCATCCTGCTACTTTCTGGAACATTCCTGACTTTCTGGTTCGACCCATCTATGAAGGAAGTTGAATATGAAGGTTCATATGAACCTTTAAATGGAATAAAGATGTCGGCAGCGTACGCATCTACACTTCATATCTCTTTCGATGTTCGCGGCGGACTCTTAATGAGACAGATTCACCACTGGGCCGCACTTATCTTTATGGCGGCCATGGTTGTTCATATGATGCGAGTCTTCTTTACCGGAGCTTTTCGAAAGCCGCGTGAATTGAATTGGATTATCGGCGTTGCTTTACTAACTCTTGGAATCGTCGAAGGCTTCCTCGGTTATTCATTGCCAGATGATTTACTCTCAGGAACTGGTATTCGTATCGCAGAAGCGATTATCCAAGCTATCCCTGTAGTTGGTTCATACCTGGCTTATTTTGTATTTGGCGGAGCATTCCCAGGTGAAGTATTTATTCAAAGAATCTATATGGTTCACATCCTCCTAATTCCAGGAATTATTCTTGCCCTAGTAACAGCTCACTTAATGTTGGTCTGGTATCAGAAGCACACTCAATATCCAGGTCCTGGTCGCACTGAGAAGAATGTTGTTGGTTACCCATTAATGCCTGTCTATATGGCTAAAGCTGGCGGCTTCTTCTTTATTGTTTTTGGAATCACTGCCTTTCTAGGCGCGGTCGCTTCGATCAATCCGATTTGGATTTACGGTCCATACAACCCAGGTCAAATTGGCGCAGGTTCGCAGCCAGATTGGTACATGGGATGGCTAGATGGCTTGGTACGTCTAGCGCCACCAATTGAAACTCACGCCTTTGGTTTCACGATCTCCTGGAACATTTTGATTCCAGGTTTAATCATTCCTGGCATCATATTTACATTGATGGCTTTCTATCCATTTATTGAACAGTGGATGACTGGCGATAAGCGCGAACACCACATTCTTGATAGACCACGCAATAATCCAAATCGCACTGCAATCGGAGCGATGTCTCTGACCTTCACGCTTGTCTGCTTAATTAATGGTGGCAATGACCTGCTTGCAACCCATTTCGATCTTTCAATTAATCAGATTATGTGGTTCTCCAGAATTGGCGTAATCGTTCTACCTCCAATCGCCTTCGTGATTACAAAACGAATCTGCCTATCGTTACAGCGAGCAGATCGAGAACTGGTGCTCCATGGCGAGGAAACTGGACGTCTTGTCATGTTGCCTCACGGGGAATTTATTGAAGTTCATGAATCAATCTCCCCGGAGAAGGCATTTGTTTTGACGCAGCATGAACAAAATCCACCTCT
>CAZCQR010000003.1:0-13113 GCA_964500885.1 uncultured Clavibacter sp. | reverse complement strand
CGCCAAATCCATCTTCCTAAATGGCGCCAGGCAATCAACTTATTCTCTTCAAATTCAACTACTTTATTGGTAATCCGATAATTAATTCCGATCTTCATCTGCATCCCAAATTTGGCGCCCAGTGTTAATCGCTCTGGTCCCCAATTAACACCTTTAATGGAGTTAGAGCCATCAAATTCTTTATGAGCTTTTGGATTTACTAAATAATTAAAGATTGCAGCAGGCTCTGCGGCAATATCAATCACAGCCTTTTTTAATCTGGGATTGCCAGTATCAATTATTTCTGCTCTGGGTTTGCTCATTAGTGGTGAGCGGAATTTCCTGGCTTTTCGTATTCAAGCACGAAGCCAAGAATTGAAACTATTAGCGCTCCGACAGCTATGAGGGTTAGCCACCAGCCAATAATTAAACCAAGACCTACTGCAGTTGCAGATGCGGCAACTGGGAGGGGCCACCAAGAATGAGGGCTAAAGAAACCGAGTTCGCCAGCGCCATCTGCTATCTCTGCCTTCAAGTTATCTTCTGGAAGCACGCCACCGGTTCTGCGATTTGTAAACCAGAAGTAATATCCGATGATCAAAGCAAGACCAGCGCTAAGAGCTAAGGCAGTAGTGCCTGCATGCTCCTTAGTCATAAACCAATAAACAGCTGTCAAAATCCCATAGAAAAGAAATAGGAAGATAAAGAGTCGGTATCCGAATTTCACTTGCGGTGCCAATCTTCAATTTCAGCATGCTCCGGATGATTTAAATCCCACGCTGGTCGTTCGGAGCGAATCTTTGGCATCGAAAGGAAGTTATGTCGTGGTGGCGGACAAGTTGTTGCCCATTCGAGTGAAGCGCCATATCCCCATGGATCATTTACGCCAACGAGTGGAGCTTTGCGAGTAATCCAAATGTTGATGAAGAATGGAATCATTGAGAGCGCCAAGAGAGCCGCACCGACTGTCGAAATCATATTCATCGTAGTAAAACCATCTGTCGCAAGATAATCTGCGTATCTTCTTGGGAAGCCTTTAATACCAAGCCAGTGCTGGATTAAGAATGTTGTGTGGAAACCGATAAAGAGAGTCCAGAAATGTATCTTGCCTAGGGTTTCATTGAGCATTCTGCCGGTCATCTTTGGCCACCAGAAATAGAAACCTGCGAACATTGCAAATACAACTGTTCCGAAAAGAACATAGTGGAAGTGGGCCACAACGAAGTAGGAGGCAGATACTGCGAAATCAAGTGGTGGGCTTGCCAGAATTACACCGGTCAAGCCGCCGAGTAAGAATGTAATCAAGAATCCCATAACCCAGAGCATTGGCGTCTCAAATGTGAGCGATCCGCCCCACATCGTGCCAATCCAATTGAAGAATTTAACGCCAGTTGGAACGGCAATTAGAAATGTCATAAATGAGAAGAATGGCAACGAAACTTGGCCAGTTGCATACATATGGTGAGCCCAGACGGCTACAGAAAGTGCCGCAATCGCAATTGTTGCCGCGACTAAACCTTTATAACCAAAAATAGGTTTACGGCTAAAGACCGGAAGAATCTCAGTTGCGATACCAAAGAATGGTAGAGCCAAGATATAAACCTCGGGATGTCCAAAGAACCAGAAGAGATGCTGGAAAAGAATCGCACCACCATTTGCCGGATCAAAAATATGAGAGCCAAATAATCGATCCGATTCCAATCCAAGTAGGACGGCTGCCAATGGCGGGAATGCAATTAATACAAGAATTGAAGTTAAGAGTACGTTCCAAGAAAAAATCGGCATCCGGAACATAGTCATACCTGGTGCGCGCATCGTAAAGATTGTTGTTACAAAATTGACTCCACCAAGAATTGTTCCAAGGCCACCAATTGCGAGTCCAACTATCCAAAGATCTGCACCGATGCCTGGTGAAAAAGTGCTATTTGAAAGTGGAACATAAACAGTCCAACCAAATGAAGCTGCACCGCCGGGCGCCAAGAAACCACCGGCCGCCATCGTTGATCCAAAGAGGTAGAGCCAATAAGAAAGCATGTTCATTCTTGGAAATGCCACGTCGGCGGCTCCGATTTGGAGTGGCATGATCACATTTGCAAAGCCCACGAAGAGTGGAGTTGCAAACATCAACAACATGATCGTTCCGTGCATTGTAAAGACTTGGTTATATTGCTCAGAACTTAGGAATTGCATTCCTGGCTGAGCAAGTTCTGCTCTAATGGCGAGCGCCAAAATTCCACCAAGCAAGAACCAGACAAACGAAGTGACCAGATACATGTAGCCAATAACTTTGTGATCTGTTGTGGTCATCAACTTAACTGCAAGTTGCCCCTTTGACATCTTGCGTGGCGTGGGTGGCAATACTCGCTCGCTAGGTTTCGTTGCAAATGTTGTCATGCGGTCGGCCCTGCCTTTGCCTTTAGCGACTGAATGTATGCGTCATACTCGCTTGGAGTTACAACTTTTACAGTGAAAAGCATCTGAGAATGTTGGCGACCGCAGAGGATGTTGCATCGCCCAGGATATGTTCCTAGTTCTTTGGCCGTAAATTCAATTTGATTTTCAACACCTGGAATATTTTGAATTTGCATCATGAATGCTGGAATCCAAAATCCGTGTACGACATCTGAAGCAGTGATTTTGAATCTAACTTTCTCGCCTTGTGGCATATACAGAGTTGGAGGCTGAGCGGGGGTTCCGGTAACGGTAGTTCCAGGTCCAGCTTCTTCATAAGTGAATTGCCATGACCATTGAATCGCATTAACAGTTACATCGTGGACATCGGTAGCTGTTGCCGGTGATACAGATTTGATCTCCGTCTGCGCTTTAGCGGTGTAGCCAAAAAGAACGGCAATGATCAAAAATGGAATCACCGTGTACGCAATTTCAACCGGGATGTTGTACTGGAACTGTCTTGGATAGCTTTCATCTTTCTTACGATGGAAGATTGCTGGCCAGAGAATCAGAACCATTGTGAAAACACCTACAACCGCGGCCGCTAACCAAGCTCCTTGCCATAAACCAAAGGAGGATTCGTTAACGCTTGTAACTCCCTCTTTAAATCCAAATCCTCTGAATTCTTCTGAGGAGCAGCCAGCCAAGAGAAAAGTTGAGGCAAGAATCGGTGAGGTTATTTTGAGCACCCTACGCATGAGCCAAGAATAGTCGCTGCTCGCGCAAGGTCGGTTTAGCAGGTAGCGTTCCAAGGGTGTCCCCCATCACAGGTCGAGATTTCCGCAGCGAACTCCCACAATCGCCTCGCTCTGCTCAAGCATTGAGTCGAGCGCTAGAGAGTTCGTGGCTCGATCCAGCCAAGATTCATCATGATTCTGCCAAATTTCGAAATCTAGTATTTGAAGCAACCGAGACCATCGCGGCAAACTTGAAAGTATCTCGGGAGAATCTTGAGTTTGTTGGAGAACTTGGATTTGGATTCTGGATGGGGATTTCAGGGTTACTTAAAAACAATCTCCGTCCATTTATTTACAGCGATGCTGATCGACAAATTGTTCATGCCTTCGCGCGCGAAGAAGATAAACGTCAAGTGTTTAAGTTAGAGATCGATGGCAATGGAGTTGCAGATTATTCTCAATCGGAATTACCCGCAGATTCGGTTCTATCTTGGCAGGCAACGAATCGCGAAACCGGTGTAATGCAGAAGCCATGTGCAAGAGATGATTTTCAGATTTTTGCAGATATGACAGCTGCTAGCGCGCCTGATTTACTTCCCAAGAAATGGGATGTGGCTCTCTGGAATCCAAGAAGTTTCGCCGGACCCGAGGGCATAGCAATTCTGGCAATTCATGAGGATGCGCAATGGCAATCCCCGTTACCAAAGATGGATAATCGAAGAACTTTTGGTTCTTATTCAAAGGCTGCGTTGATTTCTACTGCAATTTCTCTTGAAGATTGGCTAGCTGATGAGAAGCGGGTAGCAAAGCAACTTTCCGAACTAAATCTTCGCCTGCGAAAAGAGTTAAGCGAGCGGATACCAAACCTCAAATTTGCCGGTCAATCTGAATATTGCGATGCAAGATATCTAGCTTTAGTTATTCCCAACATTATTGCCGATGAGTTACTCCGTCGCCTAGATAGCAACGATTTCAAAATCGATGCGGGATCTGCGTGTGGCGGTGGAGCACTATCCCCTAGCCACGTACTTAAGGCAATGGGGCTAGGCGAAACAGGTCATATCAGAATTACCCTAAAGAAAGAGCATAGCCAGCGAGATGTAATAGATCTTGCGATTCGTCTTGGCGATGCAGTTAAAGAGTTACGGGTTTAGTTAAAGGAATCACCACATGCACATGAGCCTTGTGCATTTGGATTATCGATAGTAAAGCCTTGCTTCTGAATCGTGTCGACAAAATCGATTGTTGCGCCCATTAAATACGGGGTGCTCATCTTGTCGGTAACGACTTTTACCGTTCCAAATTCTGAAACAGTATCGCCATCCATTGCTCGATCATCAAAGTAGAGCTGGTAGCGAAGTCCTGAGCAACCACCAGGTTGAACTGCAACGCGAAGATTTAGATCGTCGCGACCTTCTTGAGCAAGTAGTGATGCGACTTTTTCCGCAGCAACAGGTGTCAAGACGATTCCAGTTACAGTCTCAGTACTCATTTGGCTCTCCGTTCGAACTACTTTCAGGAGAAACTTTACTCCTAAGGGGAGGATAATGCCGCCATGTCGAAAGCGCTCTCTGAACTTCTCTTCCTGGGAAATGCATCAGACTTATCTAGCGAGCGCGGAGTATCTTGCACTGGAGAACTGCCATCTCCCAGCGACCCTGATTTGGTTGAGCGCGCAAAAATTGCAAAGAAGAAATTGGGAAATTCAACCTTAATCTTGGGACACCATTATCAAAGAGATGAGGTAATCCAGTTTGCAGATATAACTGGAGACTCTTTTAAGTTGGCACAAGCCGCGGCAGATAAAGGTGACTCTCAGTACATAGTTTTCTGTGGCGTTCACTTTATGGCCGAAAGCGCAGATATCCTCACTAGCGATGCACAAACCGTAATCCTCCCTGATCTAGCAGCAGGATGCTCAATGGCTGATATGGCCAATGCGGAGCAAGTAAATGCCGCTTGGGCTGAGTTTGAAAAACTTGGAATTGCCAACCGAACGGTTCCAATTACCTACATGAACTCCACTGCCGCAATTAAATCTTTTACTGGAGAGAAGGGTGGGACGGTTTGCACATCATCAAATGCGGAACGCGCAATGCGCTGGGCTTTTGAAAAAGGTGAAAAAGTTTTCTTCCTGCCAGATCAACATCTTGGAAGAAATACCGCTGTCTTGAAACTAGGACTCTCACTCGAAGATTGCGTCCTTTGGAATCCTTGGAAGCCTCGTGGCGGATTAACAGATAGCGAGATAATGAACGCCAAAGTCATTTTATGGCGCGGACATTGTTCTGTGCACGGGCGCTTCACAATCGAAAACGTTCTAGAGATGCGCAATCGGATTCCCGATATTCAAATCTTGGTTCATCCAGAATGCCAGCATGAAGTAGTTAAAAGAGCTGATGTTGTAGGTAGTACAGAGATGATTATTCGAACGATTCGGGATGCGAAACCAGGTTCTAAATGGGCAATCGGAACTGAGTTGAATCTCGTCAAGAGGTTGGCAGATGAGAATTTAGATAAAGAGATCCACTTCTTGGAGAAGACAGTCTGCTATTGCTCTACTATGAATCGAATTGACCTGCCTCATCTGGTCTGGGCTTTGGAATCTTTAGTTAAAGGGAAGGTAGTTAACCCAATAAAGGTATCCCCTAAAGTTGCTGAGAATGCACGAGTTGCACTCGAGCGCATGCTCGCTCTACCTTAACTCTCATGAGCGAGAAAAAGGGTCGACCCACTCCAAAGCGTAAAGAGGCAGAGAAAGAGCGAGTTTTTAAGAGATTGGCTCCCGCTGCAACAAAAGAGGCGAAGAAGATTCAAAAGAAGCAATCGCGATTAGCTCGCCACGCTCAACGTGAGGCCTATATGAGAGGCGAAGAGAGTGCTTTACCGCCAAGAGATCGCGGACCTGTTCGCAAGTTTGTCCGTGATTATGTTGATGCAAGACGATCGGTCGGTGAAATGTTTTTACCGATAATTATTCTCGTGCTTTTCATGACAATTATTCCAATTATGCAGATTCAACTCGCAGCAATAGTTCTCATGTACTCAGTGCTGGCATTTTCCTTTATTGATGGCTTCTACTTAAGCCGCAAGATCAAAAAAGAAGTTGCAAAACGTTTTCCAGGCGAAAAGTTAAAGGGCGTAGGGATGTATGGCTGGCTTCGCTCCACTCAGATTCGCAGACTCCGCGCACCACTTCCTCGAGTTACAAGAGGAACAAAGCTTTAGTTTTTAGGCGCGCGGTCGAGGCGATTCGGTCTTCGCTGGATTCTTCTCTGGCAACGAACCAAGTACCTGATCAATTTCACGCATTGTTCTCTCGCTTAACTTAACGCCACTGGCTTTGACGTTCTCTTTAATTTGCACAGGTTTAGTTGCTCCAATAATCGCGCTCGAAACATTGGGATTCTGTAGCACCCAAGCTATCGCTAATTGAGAAAGAGTGAGATCAACCGATTCAGCTATTGGCTTTAATTTCTGAACTGCGGAAAGTACTTCATCTCGCATCCATCTAGAAATCATATTTGCGCCACCTTTTTTATCGGTAGCCCTCGAACCGGCTGGCGGTTTCTTGCCAGGTAAATATTTACCGCTCAAGGCTCCCTGCGCGATAGGCGACCAGACAATCTGTCCAATGCCATTTGCTTTACATGCTGGAACAACTTGGCTCTCAATTACCCGCCAAAGCATCGAATATTGTGGTTGGCTAGATACAAACTTGTTGTATGACATCTTTTCTTGAATTTTTAGCGCCGAAGTAATCTCGGTAGCGCTCCACTCAGAAAAACCAATATAAAAAACTTTACCTTGGCGAATCAGATCATCAAATGCGCTCAAGCTCTCTTCTAGTGGAGTCTCGTAGTCAAATCTATGAAATTGATAGAGATCTATATGATCGGTCTGCAGTCTCTTTAAAGATGCATTGACTGATTCCATGATGTGCTTGCGAGATAAACCTCGATCGTTTTTACCGGCGCCCGTTGGCCAATAAACTTTCGTTAGTAGTTCGTAAGATTCTCGTCGAACACCCTTTAGAGCTTTGCCTAATACTGTCTCTGCACGGGTTCCTGCGTAAACATCAGCAGTATCGAAAGTTGTGATTCCGCATTCCAACGCTGTGCGCACGCATTTAATCGCCGCATCTTGTTCAACTTGCGAACCATGAGTTATCCAATTTCCATAGGTGATTTCACTTACGTACATACCGGAACTTCCGAGACGGCGATACTCCATTGCTATTCCTTCCTATTTACTTCACGTGAGAAGGCACAAATGGCGGTTTGACCACTTTTGCCTTAGTAAGTTTGCCACGAATATCTATTGTGATTTCTTCGCCGATTTCAATATCGGGTTTTATCAACGCCAGAGCGATGCCTGTTTTCAGAGTTGGCGAGAAAGTCCCGCTAGTAACTTCACCAATATTTTCTTGATTATTCAGAACCGCCATACCTTGTCTTGGAATACCCCGTTCAGTAACTAGTAGGCCACGAAGGATTCGCACCGGACCTTCGGACTTTTCTCTTTCTAGAAGAGATTTGCTCCAGAAATCAATCTTCTTCCAACCAACCGCCCATCCAGCATTTGCTTGTACCGGCGTAATTGAAAGTGAAAGTTCATGACCATGAAGCGGATAGCCCATCTCGGTTCGCAAAGTATCTCTGGCTCCTAGACCTGCAACAGCGCCGCCGAGTTCTCGAATAGTTTTGGCCAAGAGATCCCAAACTTTTCTAGTCTCGCTCCATTTCGGGAGAAGTTCAAACCCAGATTCACCTGTATAGCCCGTTCGGCAAATGATGGTTTCAGTATCTTCAATATTGCTCTTCGTAAAAGACATATATTCCAAATCAACGTTGCAGCCAAGAGACTCAAGTACTTTTGATGAATTAGGTCCTTGAACCGCTATAACTCCATACTCTTGATGGGCATTCTTGATTTCTACACCATCGCCTGCGGCGAGCAATCGCTCAACGACTTCGTCGGTATTTGCTGCATTTGGAACAAGTAAAAAATCCGTTGCACTCTTCCGATAAACAATTAAATCATCGACAACGCCCCCGGAATCAGGATCGCAGAGCATCGTGTATTGGGCCTGTCCATCAGAAATTTTTGAGAGGTCGTTTGTTAGTGCAAGGTTAAGAAGCGCCTCTGCCTTTGCACCTTTTACTTCAACCTTGCCTAAATGTGATACATCAAATAGCCCGACATTTTCTCTAACTGCATTGTGTTCATTTATGACGCCACCACCATTTGCCGAATATTCAATCGGCATCTCCCAACCACCAAAATCTGCCAATTTGGCTCCGGCTGCGATGTGATAATCATGTAATGGCGAATATCGAGGCACTCCAATAACCTAGCCCAATGTCAACGATAATTGCGACCGATCAGCCGACAGCTCCTGAAGTTCTAGTCTTAGGTGTAGCTAAATTGGCTACTGGGAAGATTCAGATTCAGAGCGCTGGTTACAAACTTCCTGTCGAACGCTTCGAAAAGTCACTTTCGCGCCTTGGTGCAACAGGAGCGTTGGATCAAGTTTTCAAGATAAATGGCGATGATGGAAAGTTCTTCGTATTCACCGGCCTTGGCGAAGTTTCGGATAGCTACCCCCATGAAACTTTACGGAGCGCCGCCGGCGCTGCCGCAAGACAGTTGCTTGGTGAAAAGTCAGCCACATTCTCACTTCCTCATAAGGATTCACAAGGCTTTGCCGCCATTTGCGAAGGTTCGCTACTTGGCTCATATGTTTTTGATGAGTTCAGAGGATCTACAAAAAAGGATCGCAAATCTCCACTTGGGAAAATTGAAGTTCATAGTCGATTTGCAAAAGAAAAATCTAGTAAAGCAATCCTCAAGCGCGCAGAAATCATTAGTAAGTACACACATCTCGTTCGCGACTTAGTAAACACTCCGCCAAGCCATCTGACTCCAGCATCTTTTTGCGAGAAGTTACGGCCGCTAAGCCGTAAAGTCGGAGTTCAGGTAGAAATTCTCAATGAAGTTCAATTAAAGCGACAAGGTTATGGCGGAATAATTGGCGTTGGCCAGGGATCAGCCAATCCACCTCGCCTGTTACACCTTTCTTATCGCCCACGTAAATCGAAACATCGTCTTGCATATGTTGGAAAGGGAATCACTTTCGATACCGGTGGCTTAGCCTTAAAGCCTGCTCAAGGTATGGAAGCAATGAAATCTGATATGAGCGGTGCAGCAGCTGTCTGCGCTGCAATTTTGGCAATTGCTGAATTGAATATTCCAATTCAAATTGATGCATGGGCGCCGCTTGCAGAAAATATGGTTAGCGATACAGCAACCAGGCCTAGCGATGTCATCACAATTTACGGTGGTAAAACAGTAGAGGTATTGAATCCAGATGCAGAAGGTCGATTAATTTTGGCAGATGCCCTAGTAAAGGCGGCCGAAGTCGGAAATAGAAATGGCAAACTAGATGGCATTGTCGATGTTGCGACTTTAACGGGAGCACAAGTTGTGGCGCTCGGTACAAGAACCAGTGCAGTGATGACAAATAATGAAATCTTCCAAAATCACTTTATGGGAAGCGTTGCAAGAAGTGGTGAAAAATTCTGGCCAATGCCGCTACCAGAGGATTTGCGAGCTTCACTAGATTCTCCGGTTGCTGATATCGCAAATATCGGCGAACGAATGGGTGGAATGTTGGTTGCAGGTCTCTTTCTAAAGGATTTCGTCGATAACGAGCTCCCTTGGCTACATCTGGATATTGCAGGACCTGCGTATAACGAGAAACTTCCACACGGCTACACCAGCGTTGGCGGAACAGGTGTCGCACTTCGCACTCTTCTCACATTGGCCGAGGACACGGTAAAGCGCTGAGGCTGGCAAGATATCCCTGGGCGAGTGAAGGTGCTCGCGTAGAACAGTTCTCGGGAGGTGCGTATGGCCAACTTTGATCTGGTTATTCTCGGTGGCGGTAGTGGCGGTTATGCCTGTGCTCTACGTTCGGCTCAATTGGGATTATCAGTTGCACTTATAGAAAAAGAAAAAGTTGGCGGAACTTGCTTGCATCGAGGTTGCATCCCGACCAAAGCGCTCCTTCATGCTGGCGAAGTTGCCGATAATGCACGTGATGCAGGTGAATTTGGCGTTAAGGCAGAATTTAAATCAATTGATATGGGTGGCGTAAACGCCTACAAAGATGGAGTCATCTCCAAGCTCTATAAAGGATTACAAGGTTTAGTTAAATCTCGCGGAATAACTTATGTTGAAGGCACTGGAAAGTTAGTTGGTAAAGATACTGTTGAAGTAAATGGCCAGAAATACACTGGCAAGAATGTCGTCCTGGCAACTGGCTCTTATGCAAAGACTCTTCCCGGCCTTGAAATTGATGGAAAATCTATAATCACTAGCGATCACGCGCTAAATATGGATTACGTTCCGAAATCGGTAATTGTTTTGGGTGGCGGCGTTATCGGTTGTGAATTTGCTTCAGTTTGGAAATCTTTTGGATCAGAAGTAACAATTATTGAAGCTTTGCCACATCTAGTTGCTTTAGAAGATGAATCATCGAGCAAACAGCTTGAGCGAGCATTTCGTAAGCGAGGAATCAATTTCGAGTTAGGAACAAAATTCAAGAGCGCTACAAAGAGTGGCAAAGAAGTTGTTGTGACTTTGGAAGATGGAAAGACTTTTAAAGCTGATCTCTTATTAGTATCGGTTGGTCGAGGACCAGTTTCTTCCGACCTTGGTTACGAGGCGGCCGGTATCAAAATGGATAGAGGCTATGTATTGGTCGATGAGAAGTGCCGAACCAATATTCCTGGAATCTGGGCGGTTGGTGATCTAATCCCAACGCTGCAATTGGCTCATGTCGGTTTTGCTGAAGGTATTCTGGTTGCTGAAGAGATTGCTGGATTAAATCCACGGCCAATTAACTATGACGGGGTTCCTAGAGTCACCTACTCTGAACCTGAAGTTGCATCAGTTGGATTAACGACCGCTGCGGCAAAAGCTAAAGGCTTTGATGTTGTGGAACTTAATTATGACCTTGCTGGAAATGGCAAAGCGCAAATCCTAAAGACAGCTGGTTCGATCAAATTAGTCTCACAGAAGAATGGACCAGTTCTTGGAATACATATGGTTGGTTCTCGCGTCGGTGAATTACTTGCCGAAGCTCAATTAATCTTCAATTGGCAGGCCGAAGCATTTGATGTTGCGCCTCTAATTCACGCTCACCCAACTCTCTCTGAGGCTATGGGTGAAGCACATCTTGCATTGGCTGGAAAACCACTTCATGCACATGGATAATCAGCACGGAAGAATGGAGAATCTGCGATGACTTTCTCGGTAAAGATGCCGGCGCTTGGCGAGAGCGTTACTGAAGGCACTGTTACTCGTTGGTTAAAGTCAGAAGGCGATCAAGTTGCTCTCGATGAGCCGCTACTTGAAGTTTCCACAGATAAAGTTGATACCGAAATCCCATCACCTGCGGCCGGAGTGCTACAAAAGATTGTTGTAGCAGTCGATCAAGTTGCTGCTGTCGGTGCGGAATTAGCGCTAATCGCTGATGGCCAATCTGCTGCATCTGCACCAAAAATTGAGAGTGCGCCAGCCCGAGTTCAGCCAGCACCAGTTCAGCCAGCACCAGTTCAGTCATCACCAGTAATTCCAGAGCAACCAAAGACTGAACCGGTTAGCACGCCAACTTCGGATAATTCTTCAGCGACTCTGGTTTACATGCCAGCGCTTGGTGAATCAGTTTCTGAAGGAACAGTAACTCGTTGGTTGAAATCTGTAGGAGATTCGGTTGCAGCAGATGAGCCACTCCTTGAAGTTTCTACCGATAAAGTTGATACCGAAATCCCATCTCCAGTAAGTGGAACGGTTCTCTCAATTGATGTTGCTGTCGATTCAACAGTCCCTGTCGGGGCACGACTTGCAAGTATTGGAAGTGCTGGTGCAGTTATATCGGCGCCTGTTGTCACGCCGCCAGTAATTGCAACCCCCGCACCGGTAGTTGCAACGCCCGCACCATTTGTAACTGCGCCGGCTGTATCTGCGCCGGCTGCAACTACAAAATCAACCCTAAGTGATGCCTATGTAACGCCAATTGTTCGAAAACTTGCCAATGAAAGCGGCGTTGACCTCTCACGAATCAAAGGAACTGGCGTTGGCGGACGAATTCGAAAAGAAGATGTATTGGCAGCCGCGGCTAAACCTGCAGTACCGCAAGTAGCTACACCGAATGTACAAAGTTCTGCAAGTGCGCCAGCACAGCCAAAGCAACCAGTTTTAGCTTCCCCACTTCGAGGTACGACAGTAACGATGTCACGTCTGCGAAAAGTGATTGCTGCGCGAATGTTGGAATCTCTACAAATTAGCGCCCAACTTACGACCGTTGTGGAAGTTGATATTACAAGAATTGCCCGTCTTCGCGATAAAGCGAAATCTGCCTTTGAAGCGCGCGAGGGCGTAAAATTAAGTTTCCTTCCATTTTTTGCAGTTGCGGTCTGCGAGGCTTTAAAGGTTCATCCAGTTCTAAATGCCTCTGTTGAAGGCGATCAAATTACGTATCACGCCGCAGAACATCTGGGAATCGCGGTTGATACCGATCGTGGCTTACTCGTGCCTGTTGTGCGAGACGCTGGTGATTTAAATATGGGTGGCATCGCACGTAAAATATCTGATGTTGCGCTTCGTACCAGGGAGAATAAAATCTCACCAGATGAACTTGGTGGTGGAACATTTACCATTACAAATACAGGTTCACGCGGTGCACTCTTTGATACTCCGATAATTAACCAACCACAAGTTGGTATCTTGGGTGTCGGTTCAGTTGTAAAACGACCAATGGTCGTTAAAGGTGAAGATGGTGGCGAGACAATTGCTATCCGTTCCATGGTCTACCTAGCGCTCTCCTACGATCACCGAATTGTCGATGGCGCAGATGCCGCACGATTCCTCTCCACTCTAAAAGAGCGACTTGAAGAAGGTCGTTTCGAATCTGACTTAGGAATTTAGTGTCACTTCCACA
>CAZCQR010000002.1:4697-51657 GCA_964500885.1 uncultured Clavibacter sp. | reverse complement strand
TCAGTTAAATCACGGCTGGAAAGAAAATATGTCTTTGCGCCACCTTTCCTGATCTCGGCGCTTTCCGATATTGGACGTTCTCCCATCACAATACGCGCAGGATGAAACTCAGTATTTCCATTGCGATTAACGTTTCGGACGGTAAGCGCTGGATTATCGGCAATCACAGTCCCAGTACCGGTAACTATGGCATCGCATTCACTTCGCAGGACAGCAACATCGGCGCGAGAGGATTCTGATGTAATCCACTTGGAGCTGCCATCTGCTGCAGCAATCTTTCCATCAACAGTTAATGCTAACTTCAAAGTTATGTACACCTTGCCGGTGCGAATTTTCTTTAGCCAAGCTCGATTATTGAATTCAATCTCATCGCTTTGGAAAGCTCCAATAACTTCAATGCCAGCATTTCGAAGTGCTGCTGCACCACCACTGGCCAATTTATTTGGATCACTTACTCCAAAGACTACTTTCTTAATGCCAGATTCAATTATCTTTTCTGTGCAAGGTGGAGTTTTGCCATGGTGATTACATGGTTCGAGTGTGACAACTAACGTTGCACCAACTGCCTTATTGCCCGCAGCTACTAATGCATTTGTCTCTGCATGTGCACCTTGATTAGATTTTGAGTGAAAACCTTCGCCAATTAGATTTCCAGAATCATCAATTACAACCGCACCAACAATTGGATTTGGAAATGTGAGACCGAGGCCGTTAAGTGATAACTCGTTAGCACGGCGCATCGCCGTTTCTATTGAGTACATCGCAACCTCCGGAAGATTTCCGGGGTGCAAAAAGACGCGCGACGATCGCGCGAATTGTTCCCTCTCATCCGGACTTTAACCGTCGGTCCTGGAATTTCACCAAGTCCACCGATAGCTGGCGGCTAGCGGGTCGCAGACTTTAACTGCCGGTTCGGAATTACACCGACCCCGGAAACAACAGCGTAAGTCTAACTTAACTCCGGATCGGCCAGTTCAAACTTTCCTTTACCAATCTGCCCTTGCTTTCGATAGCTCTCAAGCTTGGCTCGGGTATCAGCGATATCTAAATTGCGCATTGTTAGTTGTCCGATTCGATCTTCTGGACCAAATGCAGCATCGGTCGTGCGCTCCATGGATAGACGTTCTGGCTGATAAGAGAAACCTTCGCCTCGAGTATCAATAATTGAATAATCATCGCCACGTCGTAAGCGCAATGTGACAGTTCCTGACACAGTTGCTGCAACCCAGCGAGTCAAAGATTCGCGGAGCATTAATGATTGTGGATCAAACCACCTACCTTCATAAAGTAGGCGACCAAGCTTTCTACCTTCAGCGAAGTAGTTGGCAAGAGTGTCCTCATTATGAATTGCAGTTAAAAGCCTTTCGTACGCAATAAATAACAGAGCCATACCTGGCGCCTCATAAATACCACGACTCTTTGCCTCAATAATTCGGTTCTCAATTTGATCTGACATGCCAAGTCCGTGGCGACCACCAATTGAATTAGCTTCTTTAATCAGCGCTACAGAATCCTTGAATTCCTTACCATTTAATGCAACTGGGCGACCTGATGCAAAGGTAATCGTTACATCTTCACTTTTGATCTCAACATCTGTCTTCCAAAACTTAACGCCCATAATCGGTTCAACAATCTCTATTGAGCTATCAAGTTTTTCAAGTTCTTTTGCTTCGTGTGTCGCGCCCAAAATATTTGCATCGGTTGAGTAAGCCTTCTCAGCGCTATCTCGATATGGCAAGTTTCGATTTGTTAGCCACTTAGACATCTCGCTTCTTCCGCCAAGTTCGCTGACAAAATCTTTATCGAGCCAAGGTTTATAAATTCTTAATTTAGGATTTGCTAACAATCCATAACGATAAAAACGTTCAATATCGTTACCTTTATAGGTTGAGCCATCTCCCCAAATCAATACATTGTCAGAGAGCATATTGCGCACGAGAAGAGTTCCAGTAACTGCTCGTCCGAGCGGCGTTGTGTTGAAGTAAATTCTGCCGCCAGTGCGGATATGGAAAGCTCCACAAACTAGGGCAGCTAAACCTTCTTCAACTAAAGTTTCTTTGCAATCAACGAGACGTGCAATCTCTGCGCCATAACTCTTTGCGCGATCTGGAATCGAGGCAATATCGCTTTCGTCATATTGGCCAAGATCGGCCGTATATGTGCATGGCACCGCGCCCTTTTCGCGCATCCACGCTACTGCAACTGAAGTATCAAGTCCGCCGGAGAAAGCAATGCCAACTTTTTCACCTTTAGGTAGCGAAGCTAAGACCTTCTGAGACATGTGCCAAGCCTACTTTATTTAAATACTTCGGAGCGCCGATATCTCAGCAGAAAGCTGATTCATTAGATACGGAGTTACCTGCCATTGGTTAAGTAGCAATTCCAAATTTTGGATTTCTATGCCCACATCTGGGTTCTTACTGCGTACTGCTCGAATCATTAGATTACGAGCCGTGTGTTCGAGTGAAATAAATTCAATAATTTCGGATCTATATCCAAATATCTTTAAGATCTGAGCCCGTATTGAATCAGTGAGCAAATCTGCAAATCTTTCTTTAACTATGCCGTGACGGAGCAAGAGTGGCAAATTTTCACTTTGAACTTGTAGTTGTTTATTCAAATCGTGATGGCAGCATGGCGACACCAAAATTGCTTTAGCGTTTGAACGAATAGCCATGGCAATAGCATCATCAGTTGCGGTATCACAGGCATGAAGCGCAATTGCTAATGAATATTCTCCCGGTGAAAAATCCTTAATATCAGATTGAACAAAGTTGATTTCCGACTGCAGTCCTAGCTTTGCCGCTATTTCATTATTCCGGTCGATTGACTCTTTTCGATTATCTACGCCAACTACCTTCGCAGAAATCCCGTTTAGCTCTAAGAAACGGTAAGTTGCAAAAGTTAAATATGCATTGCCGCAACCCAAATCAACAATTGATACCTTCTTCTCATCAACAATATCTGGTATCAAATTCTCAATTAATTTTAGGAACTCATCGACCTGCTTAAATTTATCGCTCTGGCGCGGAATTAACTCGCCATCTTTATCAGCTATCCCTAGGTGGAGGAATATTGGATCTGTTATCGGAATCCGACGTTCTTTTCTGCGATCATGCTCGAGGCTCTGGATTTCAGCTGTTTGATTGTTGTTGGATCTGCGAATCTTCAGATTCTTCTCTTCATTAATGTGAATTTCGAAGATTTCATCGGTGGTTTCGATTCGAATATTTGCATATCCCGCATCAACATATCTAGTGATATCTATTTCGTCGGGTAGAAAATTCTTGGTTATATCTTTCCGTCCATCATGAGAAACAGTCTGGAGATGTAGTTGTCTCTTTATAAGTACCGGTCGGATATCTACACGTAAGAATTCGGGCTGTAATCCTTTACGCTTTCCAGAAATAACAGCACGGCGCAATCTGTTGGCATCTCGCAGCCAAGAGTTAGCAAGGTCTATATCTTCCATAGGAGTTCTTAATCCTACGGCTTGCCTCAGATAGCTTTGCGCTTTCTTAAGGTATCTCGGTTGATCTCCTTGGCTCGCTCATGTTTTTTACGTAACTGAAACTCGATTGTTTCGGCGGCTTCATCAAAAGCAGCCAAATCATTGAAGGCTCGTGCATCTGCCCGCAAAAGCGGTCCGGCACCTCGTGATGTAATCAATACATGATGCGAAGATTTTCCATGATGTGGATTTGTTTCGTGGATTACTTCAACTTCAATTCTTTCAATTGGTACATTAAATCTTTCTAGTCGTTCTAATCTCTCAGTAACAATTTCATTGAAATCTTCAGCGAGAGCAACGCCGCGGGCATGGATAGTTATTTTCATAAAACCTCCTAGTCGAAGGTAACAATCACTTCCTAGGAAACAATAGTTAATTGCTGGGAAATAACATAGATGAGGGCTACTCTTTATATCGATGTACTTTGACCGAAGAGACCTGCTCGCAGGCGTAACTGTCGGAATTGTCGCACTCCCGCTCGCCTTGGGTTTTGCAATCACTACTGGAGCCTCACCAAGTGCCGGGTTGGTTACCGCCATTGTTGCTGGATTTGTGGCCGCAGTGTTCGGTGGTTCCAATTATCAAATTAGTGGCCCGACCGGTGCAATGACTGTAGTTCTTGTTCCGATCGTAGATAAATATGGTTACAGCTCACTATTCCTTGTCGGTGTCATTGCTGGAACTTTAATGTTGTTAATGGCAACGCTTCGCTTAGGTAGATTGATTGATTCAGTTCCTTGGGCTGTTATGGAAGGTTTTACTCTTGGCATTGCGCTAATAATTGCGTTTCAACAAATCCCATTGATCTTTGAAGTAAGTAAAGCGTCAGGCACACATACTTTTATTGTTGCCTTTGAAACCTTTACCGACGCAATTTCCAAACCACTTAATTGGAGCTCAATATTTTTGGTTTTATTCACCTTAATTGTAAAGCGAAGTTGGCCATCGCTAAAGAGGCGATTAAGAATTAAGCTACATCTACCTGCCAGCATGGTTGCCGTTTTCTTTGCAACTCTGCTTGCTGATTTATTTAATCTAAAGATTGCCAAGATTGGCGAATTGCCGAGTTTTGGCGAGTTAATTGGGGAAGTCTCGATCCCGACTATTCCAGTAGTTTCACTTCTTTATGCAGCAGTGGTCGTCGCCCTTCTTGGCGGAATTGAGTCTCTCCTTTCAGCACGAGTTGCCGATGCCATGGCGGTTAAGCGCTCACATCAAGAAGGCGACGAAGCAGTTGATAAACATCAACCAAATCGCGAGTTATTTGGCCAAGGTTTGGCGACAATCGCTTCTGCAGCAGTGGGCGGTATGCCGGCAACCGGCGCAATTGCTCGTACCTCTGTAAATGTTCACGCTGGCGCTCGTACTAGGCTTGCTGCGATTACGCATTCGATTTTTCTTCTTATTGTTGTTCTATTTATAGAGCCATTGGTTTCAATAATTCCAACCGCTGCACTTGCTGGTGTGCTGCTCGGTACATCACTGCGAATAGCTAATCCAGCCAGCATCCGGGAAGCTTGGCGGACCACCAAGGAAATCCGAATTGTTTATCTGGCTACTGCAATATCCGTTCTAGCAATTGATTTGATTTGGGGAATTTTAATCGGAATTCTTATTGATCAATTTATAAAACGTAAATCAGAATGGAAGCAGAACCAAAAGAACAGTTAATCCACCTGCAAGAAGAGCAGCTTGAGCAAAGATTGTTAACGCGGTTTTTCGATCAGCTCTGCGATCTTCGGGGCTCTGGACCTTTGCCATATCCCCTAGTTTTCCTAAGTTGAAAGTTCCCATTAATCCATATGCAAGGCAGAATTTCTTTCGCGATTGAATGTAGCCAATTGCAAATACCATCAAAGGCAAGAAGAGCGAGAGACGAGCAATCGGTTCTGCATCTGAGGCAATCAGGCCAAGTAAACTGAAAATAGAAAGTGCCAGACCGACAAGGGCTACAACCTGTCTCCTTCGGATTTCTTCTTTACCTAAATTACAGGTACCTGGAATATATGAATAACTCATATAACTTCCTCGAATTCTTCTTCATCTGACCAATCCACTTCTTCTTGTTTTTCAAACCAAGTCAAGAAAGAAAGAATCCCTCGAATTGCTACTGCCAAAAGAGCAACTAGCGTAAATATCCGGCGGAGGAATTTCATAAGTAAATTCTAGGAGGATTTCGCTAATCTCTCTAGCGCAGCGCGCGCAGCATTATGTCCTGCAATTCCACTTACACCGCCACCGCGTCGTGCTCCGGCACCAGCGAGAAAAATCCTCGGCGAGATAGTTTCACAGCCCCATTTAATATTTTCGGCGTCACTTCGCCACGGAAATTCAAGATCACTGTGGAAGATATTGCCCCTAGGTAGGCCTATCTCTGCTTCAAGTTCCTGCGGCGTCTTTACCTCTATACAAGGATTTCCAGAGCTATCTTTAAGGAGAACTCCTTCTATTGGCTCTTTTAAGTACTTATTCAATCCTTGTAGAACCTTGGCCGTGATTTCAGCTTTTACCTGATCATGATTTACATCAAATATAGATGCTGGAGTGTGCAGCACGAAGACTGTGAGGGTCTGCACTTCGCTCTGCTGCAAATCAGGAGAAAGAATTGATCGATCGGTCAAAGTATGGCAATACATTTCAGCTGGAATTTGATCTGGAATCTTCCCAGATTTTGCCTGTTCAAATGCTTTTTCTAATTGCGAATAACTTTCATCGATGTGAAATGTTCCCGCGAATGCAACTTTTGGATCAATTCCGCTCTTTAACTCTGGCAGTCGGGATAGGACCATATTAATTTTCAATTGTGATCCGTCACGGAATTTTGGCGCTGGGATTGCTGAAATTTTGGAGAGCGTCGTGGGTGAACAACCCGCGAGTACTACTTTCGCTACAAAATTCTCGTCATCGGTCTCAACTTCGACATTCGCACCGTTATCGCTTAACTTTGTAACAGATACGCCAGTTCTGACTTCGACACCTAAACTTTTAACCTTTGCACTTAGTTCGTCAATTAATTTGCCCATCCCACCTTTTGGGACCTTCCATTCGCCAGTTCCATTACCGATCAAGTGATAGAGGAAACAGATATTTGCTGCTTTCTCGCGGGCGCTGGCAAAGGTTCCAATTAATGCATCTGTGAGGACAATTCCCTTTAAAACATCATCTACAAAATACTTATCTAGAGTCTCGCTAAGTGGAGTCTCAATAAATTCTTGCCATAGTTCGTCACCAACTAGCGCACGAATTTGCGATTCAGTGGGAAGTGGCTGCAACATAGTTGGCGCAACCTTCTCTGCAAATTCGGCGATTCGGTTATAAAACTTCTCCCAAGCAACACTTTCTTTTGGATTACCTGTGAAATCGACAATTGATTTCCTAGAAATATCATCGAAAATTCTATTTATCAATATGCCTCTCGCTCGAGCTGGCGTATATGAAGAAACCGTCCTGCTAAGAGTTTCAAACTTAAGATCCAAATCACTTCGGATTTGATCAGGCAATAGCGCAACTAAATATGAGTATCTGGAGAGTTTTGCGCCGACTCCAGCAAAAGCATAAACGCTAGCGGTAGCGCCGCCAAGTGATTCATTACGTTCTAAAAGTAAGACTTTCTGCTTCGCAAGGGCAAGATAACAAGCTGCAACCAGCGCGTTGTGGCCGCCGCCGACAATAATTGCATCATATCTCTCTGGCATTTCTAAATGCTCTGCATAATTCGATCGAATGCTTCCGTGATTATCTCGCTGCCAGTTCCAAAATTGAATCTGATGTGATGTTTTGAATTTGGTCCATACATACTTCCAGCATTAACGGCTAATTTGCTCCGTTCCAATATTTGTTTAGCAGGATCATCACCCAAGCCAAGTTGACTCAAATCGAGCCAGGCCAAATAGCCAAAATCAGGTTCGCGATAGCCAATTGCTGGCGCTTTTGAATCAATAAGGTTTCTTAATAATTTGCGATTTTGATCTAGAGTGTAAATCAGATTATCGAGCCATTCCTGTGATTCAGACATAGCTGCTGTGGCCGCAACTGCGCCAAACAGTGAGGCACGAAAAGCAACTGAAACTGGCATCGAGTTTATTCGCTCTTTTAACTTATCATCTTGAGTAATAATAAGAGCGCACTTTAAGCCAGCGAGATTAAACGTTTTACTGGCGCTGGTTACTGTTATCCCGACGCGCTGTGCTGCGGTAGATACATTTAGGAATGGTGTAAATTCTTTTGAATCAAAAGTTAGTGGAGCGTGGATTTCATCGCTAATAATAATTACGCCATATTTTTCAGCTAAGTCTGCAATATTAGAAAGTGTCTCTTTGGAAAATACAATTCCTACTGGATTATGTGGACTACAGAGCAGATGAACTTTTGCCCCTGCTTTATAGGCAGTTTCCACGCCGGCTAAATCCATTTGGTAGTTCATGCCTTCATTAATCAATGGCACATCAACAAGCTTTCCCTTAACCTCGTTAATCCAGCGCCACATGTTGTCGTAGATTGGTGAGTTAAGGACAATCGCATCGCCAGGAGAAATCAATGTACGAAGTACTTCTACGACGCCAACTCCGACATCTGTCGAAGTTCGCATCTGGGTGACATCAGGTGTCCACGACCATAATGTTTCTGAGATGGACTTAAAGGCTTCGAGCATCTCAGGAAATGGTCCGAGATATCCGGTATCAGAACGATCAATCATATCTTGTAACGCTTTTTTGATTGGTTCTGCGATTGGAAAATCCATTTCAGCTACTGGGAGCGGCAATACATCTTTCGGAAAGCTCCGCCACTTTGTGCTCTTGCGTTTACGTAATTCAGTGAGTGGTAATGAATTTAGATACTCAGCCATTAGGAACCATCCAGGACCAAAGTGAAAGCTTTGTGACAAGCATAGGAAGAGTTTAGCCTTACGATCTGGCAGTGAGTTCAATATCTCGAAAGAAATCTCTGGAGATAGGTAAGTTCATCGCAAAAACAGAACCGAAATTCGGTGAAGTGGTCGCAAAATTTGGACCATGCCCAATTGGAGTAGTTCCATCTCGTGTAAGCAACTTTACTTCCCTGGCCGAATCAATTTTGGGTCAACAATTATCAATAAAAGCAGCAGATACAATTATTAATCGCGTAAAAGTATTGTCAGGCGGGAGCTTAACCCCGGCAAAGGTTGCAAAGTTGAATCATCGTTCATTAAGAAGAGCTGGCTGTTCCGAGAATAAAGCAAAAGCCCTAAAAGCCTTAGCCGAATCTGCGAATAGTGGTGAAGTTCAACTTCGTTCTCTATCAAGTAAGAGCGATAGCGAGATTATGGAATTACTTCTTCCGCTTTTTGGCGTTGGTAAGTGGACTGTAGAAATGTTTCTGATATTTCAATTGGGCCGGCTAGATATCTGGCCAGTCGGCGATTTAGGCGTAAGACGTGGCTGGGAGAAGCTATTTCGGATGCCAGATGAGATTGAAATTAATGCGCTTATTAAAGCAGGAGAAAAGTTTGCTCCATATCGAAGTCATTTAGCTTGGTATTGCTGGCGAGCACACTCTATATATTCTTAACTCTTTGGCTTTAGAACTAGAGCAACAGAATTGATGCACCATCTTTGATCAGTCGGAACGGCATAACCTTCACCCTCAAAAACGTGTCCTAAATGCGAACCGCATTTAGCACAACGAACTTCAGTTCTAATTCGAGGCGCCAAGGAGCGATCCTCAAGAAGAATTACAGCATCATCTTCTGTTGGCGCATAGAAAGAGGGCCAGCCACAACCGGAATGGAATTTAGTTTCGCTTCTAAATAACTCTGCTCCGCAAGCTTTACATTCATAGACTCCGATAGTTTCGCTCTCATAATATTTTCCGGTAAAGGCAACTTCGGTACCGGCTTTTCGGAGAACTTCGAAGGAAAGTTCATCTAATTCTGTTTCTAATTTGGCATCATCGAGTTGCACTTCAAAAGGCTTACCAGTTAAAGGATTGATTTTTGGAAGTGGTTTTCCGGCTTCCATGACTAACTCTGCACTTTCGGAAATGGCACACCGGTAGAAGAATGGCAATCGTAGCCATCAGGATTCTTCTCTAAATATCTTTGGTGATACTCCTCAGCGAGCCAATATCTGTGAGGGGTTGCTTCTTGAATCTCTGTGACAATCTCCGAGAAACCTTCACTACGCAATAGATCGTTATAAATCTCTCGAGTATTAATTGCAGAAATCATCTGCTCGCTACTGCTTGTAAAGATTGCACTTCGGTATTGAGTCCCAATATCGCCACCTTGCTTATTTAAAGATGTTGGATCATGCATCGTCCAAAACTCTTCTAGTAAGCGTTGATATGAAATTTGGTTGGGATCAAAAATTACTTCGACAGTTTCTGCGTGATTCGTACTGCCCGTGCATACTTCTTTATACGTAGGTTCGGATTTACTGCCCCCCATGTAACCGACAGATGTGGAGATAACTCCGGGCAGATTCCAAAATCTTCGTTCTGCGCCCCAGAAGCATCCAGTAGCAAAATAAGCTTTCTCTGTCATAGCCAAATCTTGGCATGACTCTTGATAACTAGCCTTATGAAAAAGACCCAACGAGTGCCATTCGCTATTCATTGAGAGCAATATGTGAGATTTATTGGATAACTCACCACTTCAAACTATTGAGTATCAAGTGAATACACGAGAGAATTACCCCCATCGAGCCCATTCGGGCAAGAAGCCGTACAAGTCAGGCGCTCCATAACGAGCGCTTAATGGGTGCGGATGAACGGAGAGATATGGAAATGAATATGGACTGGCGCCATCGCGCAGCGTGCCGCCATGTCGATCCTGAACTCTTCTTCCCGGTTGGAAATACCGGACCTGCAATTGCGCAGATTGAAGAGGCGAAAAAAATCTGTGCGCGCTGCGATGTTCGTGAACCATGTCTGCAGTGGGCGCTTGAAAGCGGCCAAGACTCTGGTGTTTGGGGCGGTCTCTCTGAAGATGAGCGTCGCGCTATGAAGCGTCGCGCTGCTCGACATCGAGCTCGAATGCTCGAAAGTCAGAATCAGAATCAATAAGCAAATTTAATTCTTGCTTCAGTTCCATTCTTTAATTTAGTAAAAGTTAACTCACCATTAAGTTCATTTTCAGTTAAAGTCTTAACGATTTCTAAACCAAGATTTGCACTATTTGATATTTCGAAGTCATTTGCTAGCCCAACCCCATCGTCACGAACAATAACTTGAAACTCCGAGTTATTGCGCATCGCTTCAATTTCAACGCTAGAGCCGCTCTCCGGCAAACCATGTTCCAGCGCATTCTGAATCAACTCTGAAAGTATCAATGCAAGTGGAGTAGCGACTAGTGACGATACTTGCCCAAACTCCCCAACCTTATTGATTCTAATTTCGCCAGGGCGTGGACTTAGTTCTAGACCATTCTTTATGAGCTTTTCGACAACCTCATCGAAGTGGAGAACATCTTTTGATCCGCTCGAAAGAGTTTCGTGTACATGTGCAATCGATCCAATTCTCCGAACCGCCTCATCAAGTGCAGCCCGAGCGCTCTCATCTGAAATGCGCCTTCCTTGAAGGCGAAGTAAGGCAGAAACTGATTGCAAATTGTTCTTCACTCGGTGATGTATTTCCCGAATAGTTGCATCTTTACTTACAAGTGCTCGATCTCGTCGTTTTAGCTCTGTGACATTGTGAACCAGAACTATCGCACCAATTCGATTACCCATCTCAGTCAAAGGGATCGCCAATAGATCCAAAATTCCGGTTGTGTTCTCAAACTCTTCTCTGCGGAGTGCTTTGCCACTCATCACTACACGCCAATTCTCTTCCTTTGGTTCTCTGCTATTAACTTGAAGGGATAGTTGATCCAGAATCTCTCCGAAATGAAATGAATCCATCTCTTTATTCCAACCCAATTTTCCAAAGGCACTTCTTGCATTTGGGCTGGCGAAAATAACTCTTCCTTCATTATCTAGGCGAACCAAACCATCACCGACACGTGGCGCTGATTCAGCACGATAGAAACTACCTTGAATTGGAAAATCACCTTGAGCCACCATTCGATAGATTTGATTTGCGATTTCTCGATAATTTAATTCAAGTCGAGATGGTGTCCGCATAGTTTCAATATTGCGATGACGTGTAATGACCGCGATAATTTTATTCTCATATTTAACAGGTACAAATTCTTCTTTGACTGAGAAGTCTCCCAGTTCTTGTGTTGCTAAATCTCGAATGATTTGACTACTTTGAATTGCCTTAAAGATGTTTTCGTTCTCAGTTTTCTTTACTTTGCTACCGATATGGTCCTGAGCAAATACTGTTGCAGCCGTCATGGGGCGAATCTGTGCGACTGATTCAACCTCAGAATCTGAAGTTGGAATCCATAAAACTAAATCTGCAAAAGAGAGATCGGCGAGTAGTTGCCACTCGGCAGTTAAATCGGCAAGGCGTTCCCGCTCGGAATCGGTAAGCCCAACTGACATGGGTAGAGATTACTGAAGATTTCCATGGACTTGTTTCGCTAATTCGAGAAAGGATTTTCTAAGTCGGCATCTGGGCGCCACTTCTGCAAGGGCGCAGTAGCCAGATTTCGAGCGATCCATGCTCTCAAGATCTAATGGAAGAAATGATGTGGAACTATTTCCTACGCGAGCTTGAAATCGCTTATAAATAGAACGCTCTCGCTTGGTATTGCCCAATTTATTCATCACAAAGTAGGTCGTTCCACTAATAGATTGATTTTCAATTACTTCTAGGAAAATTTCTAATTCGAACATGTGATTATTCTCGGGTTGCATTAGAAATACAATTTTTCCCGCGGATTCCAGTAGATCGATATAGGTTCTAGCTTGAGCTCTTCTATCTGAAAAAGCAACTCCGAGATTAGATAAAGATCCAATATCGGCAACCATTGAATTCTCAATTTTTTCAATTCCATCAAACTCATTGGCGATCGTCAGCGTCTTATCAAGTTTAATCTGGCTCTTGCCACGCTTCCCGCCAAGTAGAAAGGCAACATCCTTGCGAGAGTGATTTGCATCCAAGATAGTTAAATCTGCTCCGCGAGAAATTTCATAACCTAAATTTATGGCGACTGTAGTTATTCCTGGCGCTCCCGTGGTTCCAGTTATTACTACTAGATCTGGTCGTGAAATTGCTTTCTTCCTTACCATCTTCTCTTCATCAAAAGATCGTAAAGATCTAGCAACATACTGCTGTAGCTCCCCTGGTTTCTGATATCTGAACTCGCCAATTGATATTGAGATTAAATTAGAGAGTCGATTCAATTCGACTGATAATTCACTGGAAAGTTGCTCGAAATCGTGGATTAGCAGCCATCGCTCTTCATTAACTTTAATTCGCTTAAATCCAGTTGCTAATTCTGTTGCTGTAAGTGCGCGAAACTCAATATCCAATTCATTTCCGAAGTAATTTCTGAGAATATGTATGACATTATCCTCAAAATCTGCATCTTGTAGATATGTGATTACCTTGATTTTTGATTCCATTAATCTACTATCGGACTAACCGCTTCACTATTAAAAACTGATCTTTCCCGATTGCAGGTATCAAGTCAGAGAGAAGTGGATACGGTACAAGGACTGTTATCTGAATACGGCCACCAAATTCATTTGCTGTAACTGAATCAATTGAGACTCCCGAAAGAATCAGTTTTGCAGAATCCTTTTTGCTGACCATCTGATTTGGCTCTGGAACTCCGTATATGTCTACTACAGCCCCCGATTTCAATCCGGCAGGGACCATATCTTGTGCAACCGAGATAGGGACTTGCTGTAAATCTTGATTAAATTCTTCGGCGATAGCAAAGCTTGGAATGAATTCTGAGGCTCCAATACTTCTAAGTATTGAAGCTCCGACTATCTCAGATGATGCACTCAAATACTGTTCACCATTTTCAATTAGTCGTACTCGCATTGGAGTTATATCTTCTTCAGTGATGATTTCGCCAGGTGCCAAGTCACCTGTGCTAGCCCAAACAGTTACCGTTCTATCTGATGCGCTACTGATCATGAAGGCTGAGATGAAAGATGCGATGATTAAAACGAGACCCAATAGATATCGTGGTGTTAAAAAGAAAGATATATCTCTCCAAGATTTTTCAAGTGATTTCATAGGCGATTAATACCTGAGCCATTAGGTAAAAACTTAGTTTTCCACACTCATACTTTCGGATGAGGCAAATGACTTAGATCGGCGAGATTCTCCGTCCATGAACTCAACCCAAGAAGTTTTTCAATTCTTTACCGCCCCGCCTGAAGTTGTTAATAACAATCAAAGTAGTCAAAAGCTATTTCTGGTACCAACCACTCATGGTGAAAATTTTGATCCCGGATTTGCACCAATGCCTACCGATCCAACCGAGTTGCCAGATCCAGAACGTTGGACGTTGGCATATGTAGTTAGCGTGATTGAAATTCTCTTGGGACGCAGACAGTTGAGACAAATCGCCAGAATGACTCATCGTTACACTTTCAATTCAATCTCATCTCAAATTGGGAACTTAAAAGTTCAACCAAAAATTAAGAAGATTCACCGCAGTTATCCAATTGCTGGCGTTATTGAAGTTGTTGCAACTTTGGTATTCCCAGAACGCGTCCGTGCGCTAATTGCCCGATTCGAGGGCGTTGATGGCAGATGGCTTTGTACAGAGTTTGAATTACTCTGATGCGCCATGACAGCGCTTGTATTTCTTTCCAGAACCGCAAGGGCATGGAGAATTTCTCGAAACTCCTGAAGCTGAGGAGGTAGCTGTTCCATCTTCGGAAGGTGATGAGTAAGTGAGATTCTCGCTCTGCGATTTCTCGGTTACGCCTTTTGCTTCGACTTTAGAGTCTTCAACTTTAACTTCCACGTTAAAGAGGAAGCCGACCACTTCTTCTTTCATCGCTTCAATCATCGCTGAGAAGAGCTCATAACCTTCTTTTTGATATTCGACTAGTGGATCTCGCTGGGCCATAGCGCGCAATCCAATACCTTCTTGGAGATAATCCATTTCATAAAGATGTTCCCGCCACTTGCGGTCTAAAACAGATAACAAAATCTTGCGCTCTAGCTCGCGAGTTACCTTGCTTCCAAGTTCCGTTTCACGCTTTTCGTATGCGTCAAGAATATCTGTGACGATTCTTTCTGCAAGGAAATCTTGATCTAATCCGGTGCGACCACCTACTTCATTTTCTAGTTCAGCTACGGTAAATGAAATTGGGTAGATAGCTTTGAGAACTGTCCATAGTTTCTCTAAATCCCACTCTTCTGGATAACCATCTGAAGTTGCAGCCGCTACGTAGCCGCGAATTGTGTCCTCAATAAATCCAGCGACTTGCTCTTTAAGGTCTGCGCCTTCAAGTACTTCATGGCGTTCTGAATAAACAACTTCACGTTGACGATTCATAACATCGTCATACTTCAAAACATTCTTGCGCACTTCAAAGTTCTGTGACTCAACTTGAGTCTGAGCAGATTTAATGGCGTTAGAGACCATCTTTGACTCAATAGGGGTATCTTCTGGAATTCCGGCCGCTGTTAGGAATCTTTCGACAAGCGCAGAGTTAAAACGTCGCATTAATTCATCTTGGAGAGATAAATAGAATCGTGATTCTCCTGGATCGCCCTGGCGGCCAGAACGGCCACGGAGCTGATTATCGATACGGCGAGACTCATGTCTCTCAGTTCCAAGAACATAGAGTCCGCCAAGATTTACAACTTTTTCATGTTCCTCTTTAACAGCAGCCTTTTGATTAGCTAATTCGGTGGGCCAGTTACGTTCGTAATCTTCAGCGTTATCAACTGGTGAAATACCTTTGCGCTGTAATTCAAAGTCAGCCATAAACTCTGGATTTCCGCCCAACATGATGTCGGTACCACGACCTGCCATATTTGTGGCAACTGTTACAGCACCGATGGTGCCGGCTCGCGCAATGATTGCTGCTTCACGTTCATGTTGCTTAGCATTTAAGACTTCGTGCGGAACGCCACGTCTCTTTAGAACTTGCGATAGATACTCAGATTTTTCAACGCTTACTGTTCCAACAAGTACCGGCTGCCCTTTTCGATGCCGTTCTGTGATGTCATTTGCGACCGCTTCATACTTTGCCGCTTCAGTCTTATAAACAAGATCTGATTGATCAACACGAGACATCGGTCGATTAGTCGGAATTGGAATTACTCCCAATTTATAAATCTGCATGAATTCAGAAGCTTCTGTCATAGCGGTACCGGTCATACCCGATAACTTGTCATACATGCGGAAGTAATTCTGCAGAGTGATTGTCGCCAATGTCTGATTCTCATCGCGAATTTCCACACGTTCTTTTGCTTCAAGGGCTTGATGTAATCCCTCGCTATAGCGACGGCCAGAAAGAACTCGGCCCGTATGTTCATCAACAATTAGTAGCTCTCCGCTCATAATCACATAATCACGATCTCGCTTAAAAATTTCCTTAGCTTTTAACGCATTATTAAGGTAACCAATTAAAGGTGTATTAACAGATTCGTAAAGGTTATCTATCTTTAGTAGCTCTTCTACTTTCGCAACACCTGCATCAAGAATTCCGGTCGTTTTCTTCTTCTCATCGACTTCATAATGCTCGCCTCTAACTAATCGGTTAGCAATATTTGCAAACTCGACATACCACTTGGTGGCTTTATCAGCAGGGCCGCTAATAATTAACGGAGTTCTTGCCTCGTCTATCAGAATTGAGTCGACTTCATCAACAATTGCAAAGTTATGGCCACGTTGAACACAATCTGCAAGTGACCAAGCCATATTGTCACGTAAGTAATCAAAACCAAATTCATTATTTGTTCCATAAGTTATATCCGCACCGTACTGCTCTCGACGCTCTTGAGGCGTCATGGAGGCAAGGATTACACCAACTTTCAAACCAAGAAAACGATGGATACGACCCATCCATTCACTATCTCGTTCTGCTAAATAGTCGTTAGTGGTGACGATGTGTACACCTAATCCAGATAATGCATTCAGATAAGACGGAAGTGTTGATACGAGAGTCTTACCTTCACCTGTCTTCATTTCGGCGATATTGCCTCGATGTAGCGCGGCACCGCCCATGATTTGTACATCGTAATGACGCTGTCCCAAAGTTCGTTTTGATGCTTCACGTACTACAGCAAAAGCTTCCGGAAGTAGATCGTCTAATGTTTCACCATCAGCAAGACGCTTCTTAAACTTTGGCGTCATCTCTCTAAGTTCTTGATCTGAGAGCGCAGCAAAATTAGCCTCTTGCGCATTTACTTCAACGACGATGCGGGCAAGCTGCTTAAGCGCCCGGCCTTCGCCAGCACGCAGAATCTTGTCGAGTAGAGCTACCACGGGCCTTCCTGGATTAGTTTTAACTGGGGATATCGTATTAGCAGATGTGATTAATGCCTAAATGTAGAGCATGCGCTTGCTCCCCCTATGACTGTCAGATTTCTCTCTTTAAGGGCACGAACCGCCTCTCTTAAGGTGCTTCCCGTTGCCACAACATCATCAATCACAATTATTGGAGGTGACTCCTTCAAATCACTCTTAACCTGAAAAGCTCCTGCCAAATTACTTAATCTTTCAAGATTATTTAATCCAGTTTGATCTCGAACCTTTCTTCGAACTCTCAAAATTGACTTACAAATAAAATTCTCATCTTCAACTCTGGCTTCTCGACAAATCTGTTTTGCAAGTTCCAGTATTGGATCTATGCCACGTTTTCGATATGGCTTCTCAGATGTAGGGATAGGAACAATCCATATTTCTTCTCTCGTATTTCGCACTAATGACCTAATTGACTTGAGGAGAGCAGTTTTCAATAACTCTTGTGCACTTCGATTGCCTTCTTCTTTAGCCATCAGCACAACCTTCATAGCAGCGCTGTCATACTTAATAGTGGCATAAACGGGAAAGTCGAAATTGCTAAGTTTTCGTGGCATTGGTTGCCAACGCTCTTTACAATGTTCACAAAGTGGCTTGTTACTTGAACTGCCATTGCAGAGTAAGCAAGTAATTGGATATAAGAGATTAACTAAGTTGCTAAACACCCATCAAATCTAATTGCGATTCGGTTAATGAAGCTTGATGAAATCTTTACTGTGGATATTCAGATAGTGAATATTCTTGAATTACGTCACCAGAAGTTTTAGGTAACGTCAGCACAAAATTAGCTCCCTTGCCGATTTCTCCCCAGACTTTGATATCTCCGTTATGTAGAGCAGCATCTTCCTTGGCAATTGATAACCCAAGTCCAGTGCCACCACGGATCCTGGATCGGGAAGGATCTGCTCTCCAGAATCGATCAAAGACTCGATTCCAATATTGTTTTTCAATTCCAATCCCATAATCACGCACGCCAATTGAAACTGAATCAGGTGATTCAGCAATCCGTACATCCACGGGACGCCCTTCAGAGTGATCTATCGCATTTGTTAATAGATTTCTGATTATGCGCTCGAGCCTTCTGGAATCGGCATCAAGCAAGATTCGTTCTTCCGGCTCGATAAACCTGATTTCGCTCTCTTTTTCATTTGCGACTATAGATAAATCATCAACACATTTCTTTACGATATTTGCAATATCTACTTTAGCAATATTGAGCGTTGCGGCTTCCGCATCAAATCTACTTACTTCCAGTAAATCCTGAAGCAACTGTTCAAACTTTTCAATCTGAGATTGTAGAAGTTCTGCACTGCGAGCAACATTTGGATCAAATGATTGCTTGGCTTCGCCAATTACATCCGCAGCCATCCGAATTGTCGTCAATGGTGTCCGTAATTCGTGTGATACATCGGATACAAATCGCTGTTGAATCCTGGAGAGATTCTCCAGGCGATTAATTTGCTCGGCCAATGTTGTTGCCATTTGATTGAAAGCGATTCCAAGTCGAGCCGTTTCATCTTCACCATTTATCGACATGCGCCGCTTCAAATCTCCGGCTGTGATTGATTCTGCGCTTTCAGCTGCGATCTGAATCGGCTTAATTGCAATTCGTAGAACAATAGATGCTGTAAGTAGAATCAAAATTAGTAGAAGCAAACCAGTTCCCCAAAGGGAGCGACCTATCAAATCAACGCTACGTTGTTGCGCCACAAAATCATATGCGAGATACATTTCAAACTTGCCAAGTGAAGGAATATCCAAAACTCGGCCGATAAAAATTCCGGGAATTTCACGGTTGTTTACATATCGTAGATTCCCGCGCTCCCAAGAAATCTCATCATTCTTCTTTACCTGCTCTCGCAATTGGTTCGGGATTGATTCAGGTTTTAGAAAATTTGAGGTATTTACTGGTGCAATTCCTTTGATCTTTAAACCTCTAGAGTGAAATAGTGCAACTTCTCGACCAGACTCCTCAGCGCTGACATTTGTAGAGTTAACAATCTCTTCTACAAGTGCTTTGTAATCTGAAGTAGGACTTAATGTTGCAACTGTTAAACGGTATTCAGCAAATTGAAGAGCTGATCTGCCTTCAGCGATGGCAGATGCGGTTTTCTCTCGATAGATGCCATCCTCTAGCCGGTTATAAAGATTGGAGCCAGTAAAGCTAATCAAGATAATGGATACAACGGCAGTTAAAGTAAATACTTTAAGAAAGAAGGAGCGACGGAACTTTTGAACTAGTTGCGTCATCAGTTACGTGCGCCGGATCCGCCCGCTTTATATCCAACACCGCGAACCGTCAGAATTATTTGTGGATTTTCTGCCTCATGTTCGATTTTGGCGCGCAATCTTTGAACATGAACATTTACCAATCTCGTATCCGTCGAATGGCGATATCCCCAAACTTCACCAAGTAAGGCTTCGCGTGTAAATACACGACCTGGCTCTTTTGCAAGAGCAACCAATAAATCAAACTCAAGTCTAGTAAGTGGTATCTCTTTTCCATTTCTTGATACGGAATGTTCCACAACATCAATTGCAAGATCGCCAATTGTTAAGTGACCATTGATGTCACCACCGGCTCTACGTAATCTGGTTCGAATTCGGGCAACTAATTCAGAAGGCTTAAAAGGCTTAACCATGTAATCGTCAGCGCCAGCTTCTAAGCCTCTAACTATGTCGTGGGTATCGCTCTTTGCAGTGAGCATAACTATCGGAACACGAGTCGATTGTTTTCTTATCTCCTTGCAAACTTCTATTCCATCTGCGCCCGGAAGCATAATGTCGAGCAAAACTAAATCGGGTTGATTATTTCGAAATACGGTTATGGCTTCATCGCCACGACTTACTAGATCAACTTCCATTCCAACACCATTGAGGACAATTCCCAACATCTCTGCGAGATCTTGATCATCATCTACAACAAGTATTGAAGTCATTAGCTGCCATGCTCCCAAGAATTCAAGTAATCGGATTGAACTGGAGTCAAAGTATCGATCGTCGCACCCATACTCTTCAACTTCAAAGCTGCAATCTCTTTATCAATCGCCTTCGGAACTTCGTGGACGCCTGGCTTTAGCTTTGAAGCTTCACTCAGCAACCACTCAGCAGCCAATGCCTGGTTGGCAAATGACATATCAAGGACTGCCGCTGGACTTCCTTCGGCTGCGCCTAAGTTAACTAGTCGACCTTCTGCAATTAAGAGAATTCGGTTTCCATTTGCAAGTTGATATTCATCAGTTGCATGGCGAATCTGCGGATTCTTCTTCGCATTCTTTTCAAGCCATTCGACATCAATTTCAATATTGAAATGTCCGGCATTGGCCATAATTACGCCATCTTTCATCAGATCAAAGTGCTCTTTTGAAATAATGGTTCGATTACCTGTAACAGTTACGAAAATGTCACCAATCTTTGCAGCTTCTTTCATTGGCATAACACGGAAACCTTGCATCAAGGCATCTAGCGCCTTGGTTGGATCAACTTCAGTTACTACAACATCGGCACCAAGTCCGCGAGCTCGATCAGCTACGCCTTTGCCACAATAGCCAAATCCGGCAACTACAAATACTTTTCCTGCGATTAACTGATTGGTTGCACGGAAAATTGCATCCATAGTTGATTGACCTGTGCCGTAACGGTTATCAAACATATGTTTCGTATCAGTATCATTAACTGCAATCATCGGGAACTTAAGAGCATTGTCACGTGCCATTTGTGAAAGTCGAATCACGCCAGTTGTGGTCTCTTCGCAGCCACCAGCAACTTGCGGCAATAATTCGGTACGAGTTGTATGAAGAGTATTTACAAGATCGCAGCCATCATCAAAAACTTGATTTGGCGAGATATCCAAGCAGGCATTGATATGTCGGTAATAACCATCACGGTCAATTCCTTTCTTGGCAAAAACGCTAATGCCAAAATCGTGAACTAATGAAGCCGCAACGTCATCTTGCGTCGAAAGTGGGTTTGAAGCACAAAGAGCTAATTCTGCGCCACCGGCGGCAAGTGTTCGCATCAAGTTGGCGGTTTCAGTCGTCACATGCATACATGCCGAGAAACGAACACCTTTGAAGGGCAACTCTTTCTCAAATCGTTTTCTAATTTGAGATAGAACCGGCATATTGCGATCTGCCCATTCAATTCGCTTCTTTCCTTCTGCGGCTAGCGAACTATCTGCGATTTCATGCTTTGGAAGGCTCACAAGACTCCTAAAAGTTAGTTAGTAAGACGTGGAAGTTTACTGGGTTTTTATCAAAGCCAGCACTTCGTCGCGAAGCCTTGCCATAAGCGCATCATTATCGGCTTCTACATTGAGCCTCAATAAAGGCTCTGTATTTGAAGGTCTAAGGTTAAACCACCACTTATTTGCAGTAACAGTCAATCCATCTAGATCATCAAAAGTAACTGGTTCCTCTAACTTGCCATAGAAATCACGGATCTTCTGAATTGCAGCTTTTTGATCATAAACCTTTGAATTAATTTCTCCACTAATCGAATAACGATTGTATGGCTTAAGCAGCTCACTCAATGAAAGATTGCTATCGAGCAAGGCAGCAATGGCATGCAATGCTGCAAGCATTCCGGAATCCGCTCGCCAAAACTCTTTGAAGTAGAAATGTCCTGAATGCTCGCCGCCAAAGATTGCCCCAGATTCGGCCATAGATTTCTTTATGAAAGAGTGGCCAACACGACTGCGAAGTGGAACGCCGCCGCTTTCTTTGATTGTTTCTGGAACCGCTTTAGAGCAGATTAAGTTATGTATGACTGTGGCACCAGGATGTTGTGCCAATTCTCGCTTTGCAATTAGAGCAGTAAGTGCGGATGGTGAAACTAGTTCCCCATTCTCATCAATCAGGAAGCACCTATCTGCATCGCCATCAAAGGCCAGTCCAATATCTGATTTTGTCTCTTTAACTAATCTCTGAAGATCAACCAAGTTCTTTGGATCAATTGGATTTGCTTCATGATTCGGAAATGTTCCATCAAGTTCGAAATAAATTGGATTAATACTTGCAGATATTTTAGCCATTACTGCAGGCGCGGTATATCCACCCATGCCATTTCCAGCGTCGATAGCGATGGCAAGTTTTCGCCCCTGATAACTTCTATTAAATGAATTCTCCGGAAAGAGACCAAATAAAAACGCGACATAATCTTTAAGCATCGAGATTTCTTTGACTACGCCAGTATTTCGTAAACCAAGAGGGGCGCCTTCTCTTATTGCTTCTTTAATCCAATTTAACCCGGAGTCTTCGCCAATCGGTCGCGCACCACTCAAACAGAGCTTGATTCCGTTGTATTCGGCTGGATTATGACTTGCTGTAAACATAGCGCCTGGATATCCAAGTGAACCTGATGCAAAATAAAGTTGGTCTGTTGCTGCCAGTCCGATTCGAATTACATCAAAACTCTGTGAAATTACTCCATCTGAAAAAGCGCTAGCAAGCTCCGGTGACGATGGACGCATATCTTCACCAATTACTACAGTTGCCGGTTCGCGCTTAATCTCTAGAAATCTTGCAAAAGCTACACCAGCAGCAAATGCAAAATCCGGAGTTAATTCGTCATCGACAAGTCCACGGATGTCATAAGCCTTAATTAACCGATCTACTAACACGAGCTTTCCTTGTGTAGGTTCTTACTAATCTTGATTTGGAATTGCACGTAGGTGGCCACGTCTACCCACTTCGGGAGTTCTAGGTTTTTCAATAAAATTTTGTTTTGCAACTTCGCGTACCGCATCTGCTATTGCAATTAAATCTTCTGCCGATGGCTCTATTTCATGTCCACCTGAATCATGCTTTATTACATTCCAACCTTTTGGAACGGTCAACTTCTCACTATGTTCACTACAAAAATCAAAGGTATGTGGTTCGGCAAATGTTGATAGCGGTCCAAGTACCGCGGTTGATTCTGAGTAAATATAAATGAGAGTCTTTGCAGCGCTCTGATTACAGCCAGATCTAGAACAGCGTCTACCGCTTCCGCTGGGACGTTTTACCTCTGCTGGCATATCGCGAGATTAGTAGCAATTAATAGAAAATGTGGGATTAGGTACGTGACTGTATGACCGAGATGTCGGTTATCGGCCTGACGGCGCTTTCAAGAGATGCTGCGCCAGTAATGGGCATGGATGCAATTCCATCACGCGTAACCCAAGTCATTGCAGAACTAACTGTCCCGCGATTGATTAATCGGATAGCCCGGACATTTTCTGGCACTTTCCAGTTAACAATCTCATCGCCGGTCAAGACTCGGGAATCCCTACGACCATCTCGTAAACGCCATTCTGCAAGAACTGCAACCCGCTCACCAATAAAAGTCAATGTTGGCTCTAAGCCATAAAGATTAAACTCCAAAGAGTTGAAGTTTGGAGTTGCAACTGACCATGAAAAATCAGAGATTGAACCGGAGACAAGTTCAGTTCTGACTGAGGCGGCAATCGGAACTTGGGATTCAATCTTTACCGCAAAATTTTCTTTTCCTAAATCCAAACCTCGCAAAGGAATATCAACAACAGTCTTTGCTCTTAATTCAATCTCGCCGAGCCCAACCGGAATATAGACACCGGACTTTGAAATAACTTCTACAGAAGCGCTCGAGTCACCATCTGAAACATTTATCACGCGAAGAGTGTGATTGATCTTTCCTGCAGCGCCATACTTTGCAATTAATCCAGGAACTATCTGAACCAAATCTGGTGAGGTATTTGGTGAAACGAAATCTCCACCAAGATTATTTAGGCCTCGAACACGTTCATCGAGTAGATAACTAGTAACTCGACCATTGAGTACTTTGACTTCTAACGCCAGACTCTCTGCGCCAGGATCTAACGAATCAATCCGGACTATTTTTTCAGAGAGTGCACGAACTGAAATATTATTTGCTGCCTTAGGTCCAGTCTCATCGTAGGCAGTTACTTCTACAAGCGCATCACTCAAGCCACTATTTATCATTACCAGTTTTCCCTGGCTAGTTACATTTGCTGTACCTCCGATAAACCACGAGGTGGCATCACCAAGTCCGCAAGTGATAGCTGATGTCCATCTACTCTCCTTGCTTTGAATATTTATGGTGTCTCTTGGATTACCTGAAACAACAATGGCGCCCCTGGAATTATTTGGAGTTCCTGTTGCGGGCTTTGTGAAGCCAGATGCCTTGCGGGTTAAATCTCTAATGCCAACCGATTTAGCTGGAAGAAGAGCAATGCTCCTTGCGCCATTTATTGGCCCAGGACAAGTTGTTACGGCATAGCTTCTGGAAACTTCTACTCTCTGGTTATTTTGCGGTAACAGGATTGCAACGTGAGCAAAAACAATAAATATCAGAAGTGCAAATGTTGATCTAATTTGATGGCTCGGAGTGGCTGTCATGAGAGCTCCTCCGGTTTCATATCGCTGCGACGTCGTCGCGCAGGAAGGGCGAGAACTACAAGCGCCGCAAAGCTAATGATCTGAAGCGAAACCCAAGCACGACGAGAAGTCGCATCATGAAAGAGCGTGAAATCGCCCGGCTCTGTTACGTTAAAAATAGGAATGCCAGTGGGCGATTCAATCGATTGAACATATCTACCATTAACAAGTAACTTCCATCTCGAATCATATTTCTCAGTAATTAATAGTTTTCCAGGTTCACTCAACGTTCCTTGCGCACCAGTTCCGCCACTTGGAAGCGTGATTCTTCTTCCATCTGAAGTTACGTATAGGACATGTGGAAGTGCATCGGTTACCTTCCAAGTAATTCCCTCATTTGTCTTTGATGCGCGCGTAAAACCACCTACGCCATCGATAGTTCTTACTAAATCATCGTTGAGTGGACGTGCAAGGAATATGTAGCGGATGCCAAATTCAGCTAGCACTTTGCTTGAATCGATACCAGCACCTGTAACTAAATCAACTATTGATTTATTTACTGCGAGAGAAAGTCCGACTAGGACATCTGGTTCACCCAAAATTAGATCACGATCTCTAGCTATAAAGAAAGTGGTTTGATCATTCTCACTTCTGATTACTAAAGTCTTGAATCTCTCATCAGTTTGTGCGCCAACTGTTAAGAAGGCTGGCAGCGCTTCTCGGGTCTTACTTTGTAATGGCGCAGCGGCTGAAGTTGCTACTACCCATGGAATCGATATTGCGATAGATAGAAATGAAACTAGCGAAATTGATCCGAGTAAGAAGTGTCGATAATCAATCTGACTTTCGGAAATCTTTGGCAAATATTCATTAATCATGACCACGCCAGCCAGAAGTGAAACCAGCGTTGGAATTACTAGTAATGAACCGATCCAGAGAGGTTCAGGCGCCAGACTTCCGTGGCCTGCGACATTACGAGAAGCAAAGAGCATTGCAATTCCCATAAAGAAGATTGCTACTTCACCCAACCTAGAAACTTTACTTACAAATAGCGCAATTAATGCGATAAAGAGAATTGGTGAAAGTAACCAGATTGGTGGTGAACCTTCTCCGCCTGGATTTCCCAACATAATCGAGATGACATCCCCGCCAGCTTTTGCAAGGCCCGGATCGAGCAAGAATCTAGATGGGTGAATTATCAACTCGATAGACCATGGCGCGCAGACAATTATTGGCGCGGCAGTAATAGCAATTCTTCGAAGATTTCTCTGATCAAAAACCTCCTTCGAAAATGTATTTTTGTTAAATGCCACAACATCAAGAATTATTAATATGAATTGCCAGATAAAAAGGGATAAGAAAGTTAACGGTGAGAACGCAAAGACGATGGTCAGCAAGAAAGCTAGCCACCAAGTCCTTCGCCAGTTTAAGTTTTCTAGAGCCTCCAAACCGAGCAGCGCTCTAACTAACCAAGGTCCAATAACAAAGAGAACTACCGTGCCTAGTCTTCCCGAATTAATTCCACCAATAGCGACAGGTGCAAAGGCATAAAGCAGCGCGGCTCCCAAAGCCAAGAAGTGGAGGTCGGTAAATTTTCGAGCCAATTGATATGCTCCAAAAAATCCGAGTGGAATCGCTAGGACAAAGAGAAGTGAAATAAACGCTTTGGCATTAAATAAAGTTATTACTGAAGTAATGCCAAGGAAAGCTACCCACGGTGGAACATTTACGCTCGTTCCAAGGCCGACCGTATGCCAAGAATCTACATATTGTTTTAGAAGTGTTAGACCACTATCGGGGGCAATCGGAAGCGCACCTCCGACTAGATTAATTAGACGACCGCGGAATGCAATTAATGAAACGAGAAAGACCAAAATTGAAGAAGAAAGAATGGGACGACTTCTGATTGCTTTAAAGAATGAAGGAGTTCTGACTAATTCGATATCCGCATTTTCTGCGACCTCATCGCTAAAATCGATACTGGATGTTGATTTTGCATCATCGCTCTTTGCATAAAGTGAGCTGGCTCGCCAAGTTCGTACAATTGCATCACGAGTACGATCAAAAGTTAGAGATAATTGCGCTCCTCTTGGAGGTACAAACTTCGATATAACTCGTGAGGAAATTAGACGTTTAGCCTTACGTTCACGCCTTGCTCGAATCAAATCTTGTGGTTGCGCTAGAACTAGCGCAACAGCTGCAAGTTCATCTAATGCATATCCAGGAAGTTTTGCGAGGAGATAACCAATTGATCGAAGAAACGCGGAGCCAAGTAATTGGAGAGCTATAAATGGCGTAAGCCATAGTGACGAGTTTGCCATTAACACATATGCCGCGTGACGGCGATCAAGAAGAAGCGGTCGATGAAGAAAAGCATCTGCAACGTCAATCTCTCGTCTTTCATTTGCCGCTGCTTCGGCGTGAAAAGCTATAGCACTTGGTACAACTGCAACGCTATGTCCGGCAGTATGTACTCGCCAACCAAAATCAACATCGTCTCTAAAAAGAGAGAGTTCGCTATCGAATCCGCCAAGTTCGTCGTAAACATCTTTGCGAATCAGCGCACCTGCTGTGCTTACGGCTAGTACTTCTCGAGTTCCATCATGTTGACCTTGATCTTTTTCTAGATATTCCAATCCGGTCCAACGTGCACCATTTGCGGCGATACTTACTCCGGCTTCCAGCAGGTGATTGCGGTCGTACCAGCCTCTTAACTTAGGACCAACCATCGCAACTTGAGGTTTATTTTCCGTTGCAATTAGTAATTCGAGTAAGGCATCAGATTTTGGTGCACAATCATCGTGAATTAGCCAGATCCACTCCTTAACTCCCTCAGGTGATTGCTCGTAATACTTGCTTGAAACAGCAAGTTCAATTGCAGCACCGAAACCAGTATCTGCCGGCGCTTCAATAAATGAAATCTTCGCCTTTTTTAAATATTGAATAGATGCATCAGTAGAACCAGTATCGATTGCAATTACATTATCGATTCGATGTTTCTGCGAAGTCAGCGCGACTACAACTTCCGGTAACCATTCAGCGCCATTGTGAACAACAAGTATTGCGGTTACAAAGTTACGGGTACGCAAATCATTAGAAATAGAAGTCGGCATCTCACCGCCTCGAGTTAGTGGAAGCTAAGAAATTACGCAGGTCGACGCTTGAGTCGACGACGTTCGCGCTCTGAGAGTCCGCCCCAGATGCCAAATCGTTCATCATGTGCGAGTGCATATTCAAGACACTCTTGTCTTACTTCGCAGGATAAGCAAACTCGCTTCGCTTCTCTGGTTGAGCCGCCCTTCTCAGGAAAGAAGGCCTCTGGATCAGTCTGAGCGCATAGCGCTCGTTCCTGCCAGGAGAGTTCGATAATCTCGCCATTGCCTAGTTGGATACTTGGACCGGATAGGTAGTTCTGCTCATTACGTCGAGCATCAGTCATTAGCCAATCTCCTACGAAAGGGGCCGACCCCTAGGTCGGCTCAATGGGGGAATTACACTTGTGTTATTCCCCTAAAGTCAAGTTGCAGAGGGCAAAAATCGGGTAGTTATTTCTCGAATCCGTGAATGATCTCACTCAAATTTGAACCACTTTTGACGCGAGAATTGGGTGCAATATACGAATTTTCAATAATTGCACCATCTTCAATAACAGCACCAGAGCCAATAATTGATCCAGAGATATGGCAATTAGCTCCGATTTCGGCTCCTGCATCTATATAACTACCTCGATCAATGATTGATGACTCGCCTACCTTTACATCAGCCGCAATTAGAGATTCGCTTTTTCTGCTAACTAAATCGCGGGAGGCTTTAATCATCGAGGCCGGAGTTCCAATATCGATCCAATAATTGGAATCGAGATATCCAAAAATCTTCCGCTCATCAGCTAGCCAATTTGGAAAGGTCTCTCTTTCGACACTCACCACTTGGCCATTCGGAATCGCAGCTAACGATTCGGCAGTAAAGATATAACAGCCAGCATTTATTGAATTCGCCTTCGGTTTGTCCATCTTCTCTAAAAACTCCAGAACTCGACCATCGCTGGCGATAGGAACACATCCGAATGCCCTCGCATCAGCCACTTCTATTAAATGAAGAGTTGCATCGGCTTTATTTTCAAAATGGAGCTTGGCTTGTGCCTGTAAATCATGGCCACTTAAGACATCCCCATTAAATATATACACCGACTCCTCATCATTTAAGTTGAGTTCATTAGCGGCATTTGCAATCGCACCACCAGTTCCAAGGGGTTCTTCCTCGATTGAATATGAAATCTTGATTCCATATCTTGATCCATCCCCAAAATAAGGTTGAAAGACTTCGGCCAAATAAGATGTAGCAAGCACAATTTCGGTAACACCTGCATCGCGCGCTTTTACAATTTGATGCTCTGTAACTGGGGCGCCAGCGATTCGTAACATTGGTTTTGGCGTATCAGTTGTCAGTGGCATCAATCTTGTACCTTTTCCGCCAACCAAAAGTATTGCTTTACTAATCATGGTTTCTAATTCTCTCTGCGGCCTCCCTGATCTTTTCATCAGTTGCAGTTAGAGCTATTCGAACATATTTGGAACCTGCGGAACCATAAAAATTACCGGGGGTAACAAGAATTCCGAGATCGGCAAACCAGGATACTGTCTTCATATCTTCCTCATCTCTGGTGCACCAGATGTAAAGTCCAGCCTCTGAAAACTCGATTTTAAAGCCAGCATCTTTTAAAGCACTAGCAAGTGTTTTTCGCCTATCGACATATCTAGCTGCTTGGACTTTGACATGTTTCTCATCTTCGACGGCAACTTTCATGGCTCGCTGTGTCGGCAATGGCATCATCAGTCCAAGATGTTTTCTAATCTCTAGCAATTTCTTGACTAGCAATGGATCGCCGAGGACAAATGCAGCTCGGTATCCCGCTAAATTGGAACGTTTAGATAACGAATGTAGAGCAAGTAAACCGCGATTATCGCCTGCAGCAATCCTTAAAATTGAAGCACCAGATTTTGTATCTGGAAAGGGTAAGTAGCACTCATCGCTAGCGATTGGAATTTGATAAGAACGTGACCAAGCCAGAATCGCATTTAACTCAGATTCAGTATGTACTCTACCTGTTGGATTTGATGGTGAATTAATCCATACTAAATCAACTTTGCCGTCACCAATCTTTGTCGGCCAAGTCGCTGGGTCGATATCAACTTCTAAAATCTCTGCGCCAGCAATGATGCCACCCACTCGATAAGTTGGATATGCAATTTTGGGAATCAGGATTTTCTTAGCACCAAGGAGAAATGGAAGTAGTGCCACCATTTCTTTGGAGCCAATGGTTGGAAGAACATCAAATTCACCTGTTACTCCAATGATTTCCGTTGCATATTTCGTAATCGCAGAACGAAGTTCAACCGTACCTGCGGTAACCGGATAGCTTGGTGAATTGGAACTTTTTTTTAATTCTTCTTGAATAAAATCTGGCGTTGCATCTACTGGCGTACCTTGCGATAAATCAATAATTCCAGATTTGTGAGCTCTCGCCCGATCACCGTATGGTGCTAGGGCATCCCATGGGAAATCTGGAAGTTTCAATAACTCAGAGTTCCCTACTCTGGCTTCTTTTCAATCTGCAAGAGTCTGGGGTGATCTTTACCGGTTGCGCCAACTTTGCTAGCTCCACCAGGTGAGCCAAGTTCATTAAAAAATTCAGAATTCACATCTTTGAATTCGCTCCATTGAGATGGAACATCATCTTCATAGTAGATCGCCTCTACCGGACAGACCGGCTCGCAGGCACCGCAGTCAACACATTCGTCAGGTTGGATATAAAGCATCCGCTCGCCTTCATAAATGCAATCAACCGGGCATTCCTCGATGCATGATTTATCTTTCACATCGACACACGGAAGGGCAATCACGTAGGTCACTGAACTCTCCTAACGAAAATGGGTGCGCTAATCGTACATAATCTATCTTTATGGAGCGCGCTGAAGGCATCAAGACGCCACTACGTCTCTATAACACCCTCTCTCGAAAGGTTGAAAATCTCGAATGTGGGCAAGATTCAACAGTAAAGATTTATTGCTGTGGACCCACGGTTTATAGAGATGCTCACATCGGGAATCTTCGGACTTTTCTCTTAGCAGATATCACTCGGCGAGCGCTTGAGTTTGCAAACTTCAAAGTCGATCTAGTTCAAAATATAACTGATGTCGGACATATGAGTGAGGATTTTGAAGAAGACAAGATTTTAGCGCAATCGAAATCAGAAGCCAGAGATCCTTTTGAAGTTGCTCGCGATTACGAATCAAAATTCCACTCTGATTGTCGAGCAATAAATATAAAACCTGCTCGGCTATACCCACGAGCTAGCGAAACCATAGATTTGATGATCGATTCTATTAAAAAGTTGCTTTCAAAAAACCTTGCTTATCAAGGTGAAGATAATTCAATCTATTTCGCAGCAGAAAAATTTCCAACTTATGGAGCGTTGAGTGGTAATCGATTGGATGCTCTTAAGCCTGGACATAGATACGAGTTTACAGAAGCTGGCGCTAAGCGATTTCATGCCGATTGGGCGCTCTGGAAATCTGCTGGTAATCGCAGCGAAATGATTTGGGATACGCCATGGGGGCGAGGATTTCCAGGTTGGCATATCGAATGCACAGCGATGTCTCTGAAATATTTAGATGGACATGTTGATTTACATATTGGTGGCATCGACTTGCGTTTTCCGCATCACGAAAATGAACGTGCTCAATCTAATTCGCTGATTGAAAAGGAGGCGGTCTCGCTCTGGTTGCATGGCGAACACTTACTCTTTGAAGGTAGAAAGATGTCTAAGAGCGCTGGCAATGTCGTGCTGGTGAAAGATCTAATCGAACGGAGAATTAATCCGTTAACTCTTCGGTTCTGTTTTATGGAAAATCGCTATCGCAGTCAGATGGACCTTTCCTGGGATTCCCTGATCGCTGCTCATAATCTTCTTAATAGATGGCGAAGTAGCTACCAAAAGTGGCTTGCCCATCCGGTTGATAAGAGCGCCGCTGTAGCGAAGTTAACTGCAGCAATTGCAGAAGATTTCTACAACGACCTAGATACGCCCCAAGCAATAATCAAGTTAAGAGCAATAGAAAAATCAGAATTATCTAATGGTGAGAAACGCGCTCTATTTGAAAACTTAGATCAACTATTTGGTCTGGAGCTCTTGCACGAAATTGCAGATCCAGATTTGCCCGATATCGCCAAGGCTCTGCTGGCAGATAGAGCAGCTGCGCGAGAAGCTAAAGATTTTGCTAAAAGCGATCAATTACGAGATGAGTTGGCAAAACTTGGAATTTCAGTTAAAGATGTCAAGGATGGCCAAGAGTGGAGTTGGCAGACAAAATAAGAAATAAGATTACTTATTTTTATTGAAGCGAATTAAAGATAAGAGCAACCAGATAAATCCGCCAAGCAGTAGTGAAGTTCCGTAAGAATTTCCTTCGACCAAGAGTTCGTCACCATTACCAACAGTTGCGCCACGTATAACAACAAAGAGCCACCCGGCAGCAAAAAAGATAAGACTTATCTTTGATTGATACATCTCTTTAATGAGATATGCACCGAGAACCAGGGCAATAGCCGAAACAATAAATCCAATAGGTCGATACGCGTTATGAAGAAATACACCGGCAATACCAATAACAATGCCAAAGAGGCTTGAAAAAATATGGTTACGCGCCATTTGAAACTCCAGAGAATAGATCTGTTTCGCGGCCATTCTCATCAAATGGTGGTTGTTTCTCACCTTTTACCAATTGATAAAACTCTCTACCCCAAACTTTTTGACCCAAGTTATTGGAGAGAGCAAAGAAAGGTCCATCTAGAGAAATCTGTGTGGGGTGAGCTTTCATAGCAGCCATCTTTTTATCTACATAATCTTCTGCAGTTACAACAGAAGTAACTAATTCATCTGGTTTTGCAAAGGGAAAGTCTTCAGCTTTTTCTACACCAAAGAAATCCGAACCAGTTCCTTGTAGTGCAGTAATTCCCTCCTCAATAACGGATATGGGAATGGTGTTCCAATAAATTTTGGAGATTTCCCAACCTGAAGTCTGAGCTAACTCGGCAGCTCGCATTGCTACTTGATGAGCCTTTATATGATCTGGATGTCCATAACCACCATTTTCATCATATGTAATCATCACTTGAGGCTTGATCTCCAAAATTACATCCACTAAATATTTTGCTGCTTCATCCAAATCTGCATTCCAGAAGACATCTGTTCTGGAATTTGGCGGCGTTCCCATCATTCCGCTATCTCGCCAACTTTTCTTAGGCGCACCAAGGAATCGATGATCGGTAATTCCGAGTTCGCGCATCGCCTCCGCTAACTCTGTTACACGATGGTCACCAAGTTTGTCTTCCTGATTACTTGCAAGATGGGCAAGTTCGGGTACAAGAACTTCGCCTTCTTCACCTCTAGTGCATGTAACTAGAGTGATTGCAACGCCAGTCGCCGCGTAATAAGCCATCGTCGCACCGTTATTGATTGTTTCATCATCTGGATGTGCGTGTACAAGAAGCATACGTAAATCGTTGGTAACCATGCGAAGCGAAGCCTATCCAAAAAAATTTGAGAAATCGCTTTGTCTATCCTTTCCAGAACATCTACTATGTGGGCGATGAGCAGCACTGAGATCAAAAATGAAAGCCGCTCCCGATTGCCACGCGATGAGCGTCGAGCTCAATTGCTTTCCGCGGCGTTGGAAATTTTTACTGCATCCGGCTACCACGCAGCATCGATGGATGAAATTGCAGATCGAGCAAGTGTCAGTAAGCCGGTCCTCTATCAACACTTTCCCTCAAAACTTGATTTATATCTGGCAGTTCTAGATTTACATATTGATTCGCTTGTCTTTGCAATTCAAAAAGCTATTGCATCAACAAGAGATAATAAGAATAGAGTTAAAGCAACTATTGATGCTTACTTTGGATTTATCGAAGGCGAAGGAGAGGCTTTCCGACTTCTTTTTGAAAGCGATATGAGTATCGAGCCGCAAGTACGAGAACGATTGGAAAGAATGACTTATGACTGCGCGGTAGCTGTTAGCGCCGTTATTTCGGTTGATACCGGACTGCCTAAAGATGAAGCCATGATTCTGGCAATTGGTTTGATTGGTTGCGCTCAAATTTCAGCACGCCATTGGCTCGAAAAAGGTGGCAAAATCGATAGATCACAGGCAAGTGCGCTTGTGACAAGCTTGATGTGGCGGGGAATTTCAGGTTTCCCGTTATCAAAATAAATAATAAAGTACTCATATGACCACCAAGAAGAGTGCAAAGATAGAAGGCGCGCGCAGCGAAGTTCGAATTTCAGTTTCTGACCAAGCGCGGGAAATAACAATTGAAGTAACCGCAGAGCGCGATGAAGTTCTCTCGATTGTAAAGAAGGCAATCAGTGAATCACAGCCATTAGTGTTAACTGATATTAGAGGACGACAGTATTTAATTCCTTCAGCCAAAATAAGTTCTATCGAAATCGGTGATAGTGCTGAACGCCGAGTAGGTTTTGCTGGACTTTAAATAAGTTTTAGTTCATCCAGGATTTCATAAGTTAATTCGCGAACATTCGAGGCAAACTCAGAATTTGTAGCGTAGCCAAGCGGCGATTGAAGTGCTTCATGAGCTTGGTTTACAGTCAAATCAAAGGCAACCTGACTTTCGGTGAAAGCAAAATCTTCTTTTAATTGAACCAATAGTTCTGATAAATCGCCAAGATTCCGACCGTTATTTGGTACCACCTTGATATCAACAGATTGCTTAGTCTTAGCAATAAAATTCTTAAGGTTTAGTGCGCCACGAATAGAAAGCATCGTGCCATCTACTGGGATTAAAACATTTGTAGCAGATTCGATGAGCGTTGGAAGTAAAGAGCTTGGACCACTCCCACTATCTACTACTGCTAAATCGAAATCTTCTACATCAATATTTGGCATTCTTCCTTCAGCAAAAAGTAATCTGCTTGCGCTGGGAATAAGCGAGTAACGATTAACTGTACGTACTGCGCAATCTTTAATTGTTATAGATTTCTCAATTACCTCACGCAGAGTGAATCTTGGATTCTCAATTCCAGAGAGGAAAGTTAGCGCCGCATTTGGATCAGCATCGATTGCGACCGTCTTCTTGCCATATTCAGTAGCTGCTGTCGAAATCGCTTGCGTTAAAGTTGTTTTGCCAACACCGCCTGCGAGGTTGGCAATCAAAATTACTGGCTTCATGAGACTCGAAGTCGCGCCGCCCGCATCTGAGGCGTCTCCCGAAACCTTCGCGGCAATTTCTCAAGAGCAGATCGTGTGCTCTTCAAACCTAACTCAGTAGCGGTGTTAAGTCCCGGTGGCGTGGGCCAGCCATAAAGTTTTCGAGCCCACTTAGGTAACGAGGCAGCCGCTAGCGAAGTTATACCTCCCCAAAGGGGTGCTATTGGGGTACCGAATCTAAGAAGCGGAGGTAGTGGAGGAAGTGCAATAAATAATGCGGCTCTTTTTGCATCATCACTTGCAGTTAACTCTGGCTGAATCTCAACAAAATACTTTTTCATTTCAGCAACATTGCTAGGAGTATCGCTCTTAGAAATACCTACTAGTTCTGCAAATTTAACCATCTCAGTTAAATACTGATCTTGCTCTGCGGGAGAAAGTTTCAACCCAGACTTTATTGCTGTATCAAGAAATGCATCGACCATCGCCATGTGAACCCAGAGCAAAAGATGCGGATCATCAAGCTTTAATTTGCTATGAATTTTCCGGACTCGAGTTGCCAGTTGATCTGCTTCCTCTTTACTTCCAAAAGTTAACGTTCCGACATAATCGCCAGTTCGCTGCAATCTGCCCCAAGCATCTTCCCGAAAGTTTGAATGCGCGGCCACGCCAGACATCGCTCCTGGATGAAGTGCTTGCTCTAAAAGAGCTCGAATACCGCCCACAAGCATTGAAGAATCTGAGTGGATTTTCCAGGTGATGCTATCGGGAGCGAAATATCCCTCCATTAAACCAATCCCTTAATACCAGTCATTAACATTTCAAAGGCAATTGCCGCTGTTAGCAAGCCAGCAATCTTTGCAAGTAATGCAACGCCAGTTGCTTTGATCAATCCCAGAATTCGAGTAGCAAATGTCAAGGTCAAAGCGATAACCAGGTGCGCTCCCAGCACTGCAAGTGAGAGGGCCATAAAACGATCTGGCGCATCAACTTTGGCAGCGAATAGCATGATGGTGACAATTGCGCCCGGACCTGCAAGTAGTGGAGTTCCGAGTGGAACTAGCGCAACATTATTTTCAATCCCTTTATCGTCACTGTGATCCTCAATTCCCTTAAGTAAATCAAGGGATATCAAGAGTAGAAGTAATCCGCCAGCTCCTTGGAGGGCAGAGATTGAAATCTCTAGATAATCAACAATAAATTGGCCAAAAAGTGCAAAGATAGAAATTATTAAAAGTGATGTGGCGGCAGCTAGCCAGGCCATCTTTACTTGTTGTTGTCTGGTTTTAGATCCAGTCAATGTAAGAAATAGTGGTGCAGCGCCCGGCGGATCCAAAATAACTAATAAAGTTACAAAAGCTTGTAAACCAAAAGTCAGCGCAGTCAACTCGTTCATACCGATATCACCCTTCGTTCGCGTGCTTTCGATTCGAGACGTTCCCATTGTTCCGGTGAAGTTGTGAATTCAGCAAGTTGGTTTAATTTTCCAGTTCCGTGATAATCGCTCGAACCAGTGATGACTAAATCATTCTCAAGTGCGATACGAAGCAATGCACTTCTCTCAAGCTCCTGATGATCTCGATGATCTATTTCAATTCCATCAAGCCCCGCTGCAATTAAATCTGCGAAAATTTCTGGGTTTACGGTGCGACCACTTCGAGATGCAAGTGGATGAGCAATAACTGCAACTCCGCCAGCCGACTTAATCAACTTAATGGCTTCTTCGGGTGATGGCGAGTAATGATTTATATAGAACTTAGAACCGTTATGCAGAAAAGTTGAGAAAGCTTCATCGCGACTTCCAACATGCCCCCTCGCAACGAGTGCATCTGCCAAGTGAGGTCTACCTAAAGTGGCATCGCCACGTTTTTGGGCATAGACCTCTTCCAAAGTTATATCTATTCCAGCTTCATTTAATCTAGCGACGATTCGCTCCATACGAGTGAGTCGATTCTCGCGCGTCTTTTCTAGCTCAGAAATTAATGGTTGGTGACTCTCATCAAAGAGCAGTCCAAGCATGTGAATGCTGGTGCCATCTTTATCTTGGCAGGAAATTTCTGATCCAAGGACTAATTTGAGTTGTGAACCACGAGGATGAGCGGAAAGTGCAGAAATAGCTTCATTCCATCCAGCAACAGTGTCGTGATCTGTCAACGCTAAGACATTGATTCCTCTTTCAATTGCCTTATCAATTAGCGCAGCAGGAGAATCTGTTCCATCGCTGGCATTTGAATGAGTATGTAGATCAATTAACACTCTGCGAGTTTATCGGGTTTCTAACTACTCTTCTCGTTCTGTTTTACTACAAATATGGCACAGCCCACCAAAATCAAGATTAATCCAGGAATAGTTCCAAGTGGTGGCAATTGATCTAACCACCAATAAGCCAAAATTGCACTGACTGGAACTTCAAAGAAGACAACGATAGAAGCAATTGCAGGTGAGAGAGTTTTCAAAGTAAAGCTCAATATTGTATGGCCCATGATCTGTGCGCCAATAATTAATGCGAGTAAATAGAGCCATTCAATACGCGGATACCCAATTAGTTTTGTACCTGTAAGTACTGCAACTATTATGGAAATAACAGCACACGTCAGATAGACAATTGATGTATAGGTTGCTGTCGACATTGTTTCTCTCGTACGAGCACCGATAATCACGTAAATCGCTGCAAGTGCAGCACAACCAATTGCTGCTAGATCACCTAAGAACGCTCTCGTTGAAATTTGAAGATCAACTCCGGTAATCACTAATACTCCAGCAAAAGCCACAATCATTCCGATCCAGACACGACGTGGGATATATCCACCAAGCAACCTCACAAAATAAGCGGCAAAAATTGGTTGTAATGCTGCTAACGCAGTTCCGGTTGCAACAGAGGTCAATCTCATTGCCAAAAAGAATCCAAAGAAATGTGCCGCTAATGCCGCACCGGCAAGGATTGCGAGGAGTACTCCGTTTCGGGTTTTAGGGTCTCTTAAATTTAGTTTCTTATCTGCCCATGGAAGTACTAAGAAGAATCCACCGAGATTCCGCCAGAATATCAATGCAACTATCGGCATAGTCCCCAGTGCAATAACTGGACCTGAAGTTCCGATTCCAATGATGACAAGAGTTAGTAGGCCTATCTCTTTGCCAGTTGGAAGCTTTGCATGATCTCTATCGCGCACGGCGTAAACGTACTATCAGATAGCCTTCTCCTATGGAGGTGCCTGATGCGCAAAGAGCAATTATCAAAGATATTTCTCGCCAAGCTGGCGGGCACTCCAGTATTTGATCCAAACGGAGATCGAGTCGGAAAAGTCCGTGATGCCGTAGCAACTGAACCGGCAAAGAGTTCGAACCCAAGAATTATTGGTTTTGTTGTTGAAGTTCCACAACGACGTCGCATTCTAATCCCGGCAACGCGCGTGACTTCAATCGAAGATGGTGGATTGATAACAACTGGTGCGCTAAATATTCGTCGATATCAAGCGCGTCACGGTGAAATTGCTCTACTTGAAGAATTGCTTGATCGTGAAATTCAATTACGTAGCTCGGGCGAAGAAGTAATCGTCGAAGATTTGGGTATGGAGTTAACAAATATTGGCGACTGGCGCTTAACGCTCGCACATGTAAAAAAGCGAGAAAAAGGCTGGCGTCGGAATACCTTTACAACAGTTTCTTGGTCGGAAGTTGAGTACGAATCTAGAATTGTGGCACCAATTGTTAGTAGTGCCGACGAAATGAGTGATCTAACAGCTCAAGAGGTTGCGGCTGCTCTAAGCGAATTAGAAATTGATGAGCGAACTGAAGTTGCAGCAAGCTTAGATGATGACAAACTAGCTGATGTTCTAGAAGAGATGGATGATGCGGATCGAGTAGAACTTGTTACAAATTTAGAAGAAGAGCGAATTGCTGATGTTCTCGGCGAAATGGCGCCAGATGACGCTGCCGACGTACTCAAAGAAGTTGGTAGTGAAACCGCTGAAGAGTTACTAAATCTGATGGAAGAAACCGATGCTGAAGATGTTAGACGGTTGATGACTTATGAAGATTACTCTGCAGGTGGCATGATGACTACAGATCCAGTCATTCTCGACGCTGATGCAACTGTTGCAGATGCGCTAGCTGCAGTTCGACGAAAAGAATTGGCACCAGCTCTTGCGGCTCAAGTATTCATTTGTAGATCACCGCTGGAAACTCCAACTGGGAGACTACTTGGGATAGTTCACGTTCAGAGATTGTTGAGGGAGCCACCGGCACTTAATCTTGGTTTGATTGTTGAATCTGCCGCTACTGCACTATCGCCAGATACCGGATTGAATGAAGTCGTAAAACAATTAGCAAACTACAATCTAATTGCAATTCCAGTCGTGGATGAGAACGATCGATTATTGGGTGCAGTAACCGTTGATGACGTTCTAGATCACTTGCTACCAGAGAACTGGCGAAATAAAGAGAAAGGCGGTCGATAATGCGAGAGATTTCAAGATTATCAGTGCCACGCGAATCCCGTCGCACAATCAGACCGAATTATGATCCAGAAACTTTTGGCAGACTCTCTGAAAAATTTGCCCGTTTCATTGGAACTGCTCGTTTCTTGGTGTACATGACAGTCTTTGTGTTCTTCTGGGTTACCTGGAACTCGTTAGGTCCAGTAGAACTTAGATTTGATGAGTACCCATTCATCTTCCTTACATTACTGTTGTCATTACAAGCCTCATATGCAGCTCCCCTAATTCTCTTGGCACAAAACCGCCAAGCTGATAGAGATCGGGTAACTTCACAAGAAGATCGAAGTAGGGATGAACGCAACTTGGCGGTAACGGAATTTATGGTTCGTGAATTAGCTGCTATGAGAAATGATTTATTGGAAGAGATTAAGTCGCTGAGAAACGAATCAGGTACTAAGCCCTAGTCGTACTCCGACCAGAGATTTTTTCCGTACCAATAATTGCTCGATAACCTTAGAAATTTCTATCGCAGCTGGTGAATCAGGACTCTCACTAACTACCGGGCGCCCAGAGTCGCCACCTTCTCTAAGTGAAATATCAAATGGAATCTTTCCAAGTAATGGCACATCAGCGCCAACTAGAACTGATAGGCGCTTTGCTGTTTCCTCGCCACCGCCTTCGCCAAATAAAGAAACTTTCTTTCCTGAATCAAAATATGGTGACATATTTTCAATTACGCCAATTATTTGTTGTTTCAATTGATGAGCGATCCGACCTGCACGTTCTGCTACTTCTGCCGCAGCAACTTGCGGTGTCGTTACAACAATGATCTCGGAATTTGGTATCAATTGCCCTAGTGATATTGCGATATCTCCAGTGCCTGGTGGTAAATCAAGTAATAAGAAATCTAAATCTCCCCAATATGCATCACTCAACAACTGTTCCAAGACTCGATGTAAAAGTGGCCCGCGGTATGCGACTGGGTCTGCTCGATCTGGCTTAAACATCTCAATAGAAACAGTCTTTACCCCGTAAGCCTCAACGGGAATGAAGGTTTGATCAATCGCTGTTGGGCGTACGCCTTCTACGCCAAGTGCTCGCGGAATTGAATGGCCATACACATCGCTATCGAGTAACCCAACTTTAAAGCCGCGCATTGCAAGTGCGACCGCCAGATTCACAGTGAGACTGCTCTTTCCAACGCCACCTTTGCCTGATGCAATTCCTATTACTCGAGTCAATGAATCAGGTTGGGCAAATGGAATAAATTTCTCTCGACCTCCGCGAATCAATTTCTTAACAAAATCTCGTTGCTCATCATTCATCACACCGAATTGAATCTCTACGCTAGATACTTGAGAGACTTTAAGTGCTGCTTCAGTTACATCTTTAGTTAACCGATCGCGCATCGGGCATCCAGAAATTGTCAGCAAAATTGAGATTTTGGCAGTTCCGGCTACAAATTCAATCGACTCCACCATCCGAAGTTCAGTAATGGGGCGATGGAGTTCTGGGTCTGAAACTTTGGCGAGTTCTTTTTCGATCTCCTTAATTACATCAGTACTCATAATAGATCCGGATCAATTTTTGCAACGTCTTTCAATTCATTGGTGCGCTTTCGAACTTCTGCAATTGCCGGTTTGGTCTCTTCTAGCGCATCGCCAAGTACTTTCTTCGCTAGTTTCTTAGGCGTCAGATCTGCCACATTCAAATCTTCGAAGCCTGGCCCTAAGTTCTTCTTTAACTCGGTAGAGGCATCTGATGTGAAATTCCGAATTTTATGCAAAATTCTCGCAAAGTCTTTAGCTGCACCAGGTAATTTATCGGGACCGACAAGAAACAACCCAAGGACCACCAGTCCCAAAAATTCACCGACGCCGACTCCGAACATGCATTTATCCTAAATCTTCACTAAATCTTTGTCGCCACTAGAACGCCATCGCCAACAGGCAAGAGCATCGGCAGCCAAGTTTCTCTAGCTTCTTTTATCAATTTGATTGAATCTCGATAGGCAATCGTTTCTTCATCGCGTTGCGTCGGGTCGGCCACTTTCCCACCAATCAAAGCTCTATCAATTATCAAGATTCCGCCAGGACGTAGTGAGCGATATGCGTTATCAACGCTTTCAATCAAATCTCTACTTTTTCGCAAGATAAATATGTCATAAAGGCTATCTGCTAGCTTTCCAACAATTTCGCCGCTATTTCCAGTTATCAATCGGTATCTTGCTGGAGCGATTCCTGCTTCATCAAATGCATGTTTTGCTAACTTGGCATTTTCAACTTCGTCATCAATAGATGTAAATAAACCTTTTTCTATCATTGACGGAATAATCCAAAGTCCACTTACGCCAGACCCGGTTCCAACTTCAACAATTGAGGTCGCTCCCACTAGATGCGTTAAGTACCTTAGAAGCGAACCGACTGCAGGAGTGGTGTCATAAGATCCAATTTCTTCACCGCGGTGTCTTGCGCGTTGCATAATTTCACTCTCGGCGATGTAATTATTTGCATAGGCGCGCATATCGCCACGATCTGAGAATGGTGTAATCACAATTCTGCCAACCATTTCGTTAGTAAGCGGACACCGTATCCAGTTCCACCTTTTGGATTTTCTCCGGCATCTGCATCCGAGCGAGCCGGACCTGCAATATCTAGATGTAACCAGCGCCGCTTACCGACAAATTGTTCAAGAAATAATGCAGCTGTCACAGAACCAGCTTGGAAATCATATTTATCAGCAGTGTGGTTAAAGTCTGCGATATCGCTTTCGAGTGCAATCAAATAATCATCTACTAGTGGCATATGCCAAGCTCGATCACCAACGTACTCCCCGATTTTGTGAAGCTTTCTAGCAAGTTCTTCGTCTCGGGTATACATCGCGGCAAAATGGCGACTCAATCCCAAAGTTGCAGCTCCGGTCAGAGTCGCGATATCAATTAAATAGTCTGGAGCTAGATGCTTATCTGCATAAGCTAAACCATCAGCTAAAACCAATCGACCTTCGGCATCGGTATTGATAACTTCAACAGTAGTTCCACCGTAATGCTTAATAACATCAGATGGCCGTTGTGAAGTTCCGGATAGCGCATTTTCTGCCAGCATCAAAAGTCCAGTAATTCTTACCTTCAAACCAAGTTTTGCAGCCGCGACAATTGTTAGAAGAACTGTTGCCGAGCCAGCCATATCGCTCTTCATCGCAGTCATCATGTCGTAAGGTCGCTTTAGTGATACGCCACCCGTATCAAAGGTGATTCCTTTACCAACAAGTACTACATGTGGCGTTGATTTTCCTGACGAGCGTGGTCGATAAGAGATTTCGACAAAATGAGGTGGATTTTTCTCACTGGAATTTCCGACAGCTCTTAATCCACCAAACTCAGAGATAGCTTTTCCACTCTTTACTTTTACTGTCAGCCCCGGACCTTTAGCTAACTTCTTAGCCTGTGTTGCCATCCATTCAGGAGACTTGATATTCGATGGCGTATGAATTAAATCGCGAGCCAGCCAGGTAGATTCAGTAAGTACTTCAATTTCCGATAAGACCTCTTTGAAATCTGCCGACATTTGAAATGCTGGCAAATCAGGTCTAGTACCAGTTTTAAGATTCCAGGTGTAAGTCGCTAACAACATGGAAGTGAAATGAATTAACGCTTCAGAAGATGATTTAGGAATTAATGAAAGTAAAGTATTTCGACCGCCTTTAACTTTGCGCCCTAACGTTGCACCAATTTTGCGTAGGTCAGAGTCACTGCGTTCTCCTACACCGACCAGATAAATCCGCTTTAATTTCTTCTCGCCTCGAATTGCGATCTCAAAAAGTTCTCCCGCTTTGCCAGTAGGCGCTGGCGTTGAATTTGTAAATTCATTTTTAAAGGAAAAATCAAACTCTTTCTCTAAGAATTTTTGCCAAGACTTTGAAATTTCAATCTCATCTGAAAATGGAATTGCTAGATGAGTTAGATCTTTAAGCGTTCCGATAGCGGGAGTTCCAGAAAACTTACGGAATCCCAGTTTAGGAATCGATGGAATCACTTCTTAATAAGTGAAATAGCTGCGTTTAATACATCGGCAAGACTTCTTGCCTCTTCTTGATTTAGCTCAACAACTAATCGTCCGCCACCTTCAAGCGGGATGCGCATAACCAAACTTCTTGCCTCTTTAGTGACCTCCATTGGGCCATCGCCAGTGCGGGGTTTCATGGCTGCCATTTCGACACCTTTCTAAACTGGACTAATTCAGAGTCGATCTATTTATCAAGAGGGCGAATTATCGCGTATTTAGTCGAGTGAGGGGAAATCGAGTGTGGAGCGAAGGCGAGCCCGACCGGAAGCAAGGACGGTAGAAATTGAGCGTTCCGGCACCCCAATTTTGGTGGCAATTTCCCGGACTGAGAGATTTTTGACGAAGTGCAACATGAGGATAACCCGCTCTTCCTCAGGTAACGAGGCAATTAGCTCTGCCAGCGTCGCCTTCTCTTTCTCGCTCACTATCCAAGATTACAAGGGGCGAGGCGAAGAATTGAAAAGTTTCAGTTGATTGAACGTGCGAATTTCCTTAGAGAAAGAAAAACAGCAAAAAGTATGAATGGTTTTACGACTATCAAGATCGCTTTCGGAGCAAGAATCTCTTCATACCAATCAAATCGGGTCGATTGACCATTTTCAGTTAATTTGAATTCACCTATACCTCTAATAATTTTGCCGTAATGATCAACTCGGCAAAAGTGCGGTGGTTGCCAATCAGTTACGCGCATTAAATCTAGAACTCCGAATTTTCCAATACCAGTGAAAGCTTTAATTGTTGTACCAATTCCAGAATCTGCTGGACCAAAATCTGAAGATTCTACTTTAGTAAGGGCCATCCAATTTCCTTGGTTTCGCCAAGTTACTAATTCATTCCAAACTTGATTAATGGGAGCTTTGATATTCACGGTAACGCGAAATTCGTTAATCATTTTCCAGATTCCACATGATTAATGGATTGTGAGACAGAGGTACACCAATTTACTAACTCATGTTGTCCTGGCTTTAAAAAGTTCTTCTCAGTCAAATCCGCAAGAGCAATTCTTAGAGTGCCATAGATATTTTCCGGATCAAGAACTGCGATTGGTTTTTCGTGAAAACCAAGATAACGTCCTACCCAAATTTCAAATAGCTCTTCTAATGTCCCTAGCCCACCCGGGAGCGCAATAAAACCATCAGCGAGCTCTTCAATCTTTCCTTTACGTTCCCGCATATCTCGAACAATATGGAGTTCACTAGCTTCTTCATCCTTAAATTCAATATTGAATAAACGCTCGGGAATGACACCGATGGTTCGACCACCTTTAGCGCGCGCTCCCTTTGCTACTTCGCCCATTACTGAAACTGCGCCACCACCCCAGACAAGTTCATGACCTTTTTCTGCAATCGCTTCTCCGAGCGAAAATCCAAGTTGTAATGCGGCGCTGGAAACTGTTTTTGATGATGCGCAGTAGACCGCAATTTTCACATGCGCACCCTACGGCCTTTACATCAACTTTGGGCAGTTGTGACTTGATACCTTAAGCCAGTGAGTTTTGCATACGGTTACGGTGTCGCAACCATCGCAAGCGATGGCACCGTCCTCGATACATATTTTTCAAAATTAGGACTTGGCAAACTCTCTGAGAACTCTGCACCTGATTTATCAAAGCTCTTAAAAGACGATCCAATTCGCGCCACCAAATCTCAAATTGTGCAGCGTGAAATTGAATTAAGTAAGGCTCCGGTGGATGCGGTAGATGTCTATCTCAGGTTACATCTCTTATCTCACCGCGTAATAAAGCCTCATGGCGCATCACTTGATGGATTGTTTTCACTTCTGGCAAATGTTGTCTGGACTTCGCATGGTCCATGTCAAGTATCTGGCTTCGAAGAAGTACGTGAAGCGCTACGCGCTCGCGATGGATTTATAACAGTTTATGGCGTAGATAAGTTTCCTCGGATGGTTGATTATGTAATTCCAGAAGGCGTTCGAATTGCTAATGGAGATCGAGTTCGACTTGGTGCACATCTTGCAAGTGGCACGACGGTAATGCATGAAGGATTTGTTAATTTCAATGCTGGAACACTTGGTACATCAATGGTTGAAGGGCGAATCTCTGCAGGTGTCGTAGTTGGAGAAGGAAGCGATATCGGTGGCGGCGCTTCAATTATGGGAACTTTAAGTGGTGGCGGTAAAGAAGTTATATCTATCGGCAAGAATTCACTTCTGGGCGCTAACTCTGGACTCGGAATTTCGCTAGGCGATGATTGCGTTGTCGAAGCAGGAATATATGTGACAGCAAGCTCCAAGATAACTCTTCCGGATGGAACGATTGTTAAGGCACGTGAGTTATCCGGAGCAAGTAATTTACTCTTCCGGAGAAATTCGACAACCGGTGCTCTTGAAGCGATACAACGTAAGGGTGATTGGGGCGGCTTAAATTCCGTCTTACATAAGAACTGAAATTAGATTCCAGATGGTGGCAGGAATAAATCCTGGAACTTTAAGAATCTAAGTTTTCCAGGGAGAACTACTTGAAATTCAGTTTTATTCAATATCCAAGTTGATGGAAGTTTTACTCTTCCTCTAAATACTTCACCGGTAAGCGTACGCTGGGCGCCAGTTACTGAATAGCCCGTTATTTGAGCAACGCTTCCTGTGGCTGTTCGTGCGTCAATTGTGTAACGAATTACATCAGGCAAATTAAATGTCGTTGCCATAACTTGCTGCGTTACTGCTCTACTCCACGAAAAATAACGCGGATTTATAGCGGAATTTAAGCTCCATGGATCAGGAACGCCTTGAAGGTAAGAGAATTCTGTACCCCAAACCTCTTTTATATTCTGTGTCTTGCCACCGCTAGAAGAAAAATAGAAGGCGTTTATTGGTTTGCCATTTAGAGTTAAAACTAACGAGTTATCAGCATCAACAAAAGTTCGGTTTACGGCTTCTTTCCAGCGAATGCCATATATGGCTTCACTCTCTTTTGAAAACCCTACGAAATTCTGATCAACGGTGGTGCTATAAATATTGCAATCACATTCAGCACGAACTCTTGGCAGTTTATTTAAGGCATAAGTTCGTGCAGCTATCGCTTGGGCTTCAAGCGCAGCAGGTGGCCACGAAGATGGTACTTCGCCAATTCCCCATAGATATTCATCGTGTAGTCGAAGTGTTGTTGTAACTGCCAGATATGAAGTTACGGCGGTTGTTACGCTTTTGAAGGTCATCTGACCGTATTTGTAACGCCCCCTCTTATCGCCACTTTTCATGACTACTACTGACTGAGGATCCCATCGAATGGTCCAAGATTTATTTGCAGGTATTGGTGCAAACTTTGCAGTTGGCGAAGTTAGAAATGGAATTATCTGCCCAGATAAATTAGTAAATGTCGCTGTAACAGTTCCGTCATATTGTGCGAAGGGCGCTGGGTTCTCATTAAGAGGAATATCGCCTTGGTATAAGGTGAAACTGCCGATTGATTTTTCTAAACTAATCGTTGCGTTAAGCGCTTGGTTTGAAATATTTACTCGAATTAATTGATTATCTGGATAGGGAGTTATTTGAGTACCTGGATAAAAGTAAGCAAGAATTTCAGCAGCGCTCTTACCTTCTAAGGCAAGGCCGCGAGCACCAATCTGGCTCATGCCGACGCCATGACCATATCCAGATCCATTAAAAACAAATTCGGCAGGAATTTCGAAGGCTCGAGCAGGCGAAGAGCCAAGCAGGAAGCTGCCAAATAAAATGGCAACCAGAAACCTCAGCACTTTTTTACGCATGCTTATTAGGGTACCTGAGCAACCTTTGATTTATTTGGCAATTAGGGTGCGGGGCGATGTGATGAAACCAAATCCCCAGCAAAAATGCATGATAATCAAAACAATTGGCAATCTAATCTTTTCACTCCATCCCCTACCGAGCAGAAATGAAGCAATAAAAATCGCAGTTAAATAAATTGCTGGCAAGAGGAGAAATATCGGATTTACTAATAGTCCAAGTAGTAGCGCAAGAATCTGTGTCACCAAATTTAATGGCGGTGCAAGATAGCGAGCATTT
>CAZCQR010000002.1:0-4597 GCA_964500885.1 uncultured Clavibacter sp. | reverse complement strand
ACTCCTAAGTAGACCGTATCGGTACTTCCGGCTGAACCTCCAGTATGAAACCTTGCTGGTCCTACTCCTATAGGAGATCGCATCGCCCGCGCGACAGCACGTTGAAATGGTGTTATCCCTTCAGCAGCCATGATGCCACCAACATTTACAGCGCCGGTTTCCTGCAAAATTCTGACAGCTTTATCTATGTAATCATTTGAAATTTCAGAGTGTCCATCGACTCTAACTATTACTTCATGTTTCGTGGCCTTAATTGCTGCATTTAATCCATCTGGAGTTCGACCACTTGGATTTGCAATCACCTTTATCCGGGAATCTGACTTACTTAGACTTTCCGCAATTGCCAAGGTGTCGTCTTGCGAAGGACCAACCGCTATTGCAACTTCAAGCGGACCTTTATATCTAGATTCCAAAATTGCCAATATCGCGGACTCTAAATGTGCCGCTTCGTTTGCCACGGTTAATATGACTGAAACTGGCGGGCGTGAATCTGCGTGGGCAGATTCACTCAGCGAATTTTGAGGAGGCATAACAGTCAAACGCTATCGCTTGACTAGTCTTGAGTCGTGAAATCACCGCGCCTAATTCGCTTTTTCACCATACTTTCATTATCAATTGTGGTGTTATCTGGCGCATCATGGTTTGGCTTAGGTCGGATTACAGCTGCGATTCCAAAAATTGATGTATTTAAAGATTTGAAAGATCGACCTAAAAAAGCCTCTTCAGCCGTTAACTATTTAGTAGTTGGCTCCGATACTCGAGAGGGATTAACTCGGGCCGAATCTAAGAGATTACGTGTTGGAACTACCAAAGTGGCGGCTGGTAAACGTTCCGACACGATGCTTCTTATTCATATTTCAAAGAAACGGGATAAAGCAGCAATCATCTCAATACCAAGAGATACCTTTGCGCTAATTCCAGAGCATAAATCTTTAACATCAGAGAAGATTATTCCTGCTACTTATTCAAAGATTAACTCAGCATATAACTGGGGCGGCGCTCCGCTATTGATTCAAACTTTTGAAGAGATGTCGGGTTTGCGAATCGATCATTATGTTGAAATCAATTTCGTCGGTTTTGTGCGAATGGTTGATGCGCTTGGCGGAATTGAAATTTGTACGAAAAAAGATATTGATGACCCGAAGAGTCATTTAGTACTGCCAGCCGGAAGGCATGTTCTTGATGGCATCGATTCTTTGAAGTATGTGCGAACTCGAACTTTCGATGGCTTAGGTGATTTGGGACGCATGAAACGTCAGCAAGAATTCGCTGGCGCAATGTTGCGAAAGGCAACAAGCGCTGGTGTTCTTCTAAATCCAATCACACTAGTTGATTTTCTAAACTCAGCGCTTGCAAGTATCACCACAGATTCTGGTCTCTCGCAGGGAGATCTTCTAACACTTGGAAAGCAATTACGGAATTTGTCGGCAAAAAATGTTAGAACTTTGACAATTCCATTGAAGTATTACAACTACAATAAAAATGGCGTAAGCGCAGCCGTGCTCTGGGATCCAATTTTGGCACCTGAATTATTTGAGCGAATCAAAAATGATGAAGCGCTAATTGATAAAGTTAAACCAGAACCATCTGCTTCACCAACGATCGTTGATAAATTTGGAACTGGTTCTGCTGCTGATAACCCCTGCGCGGTAGACTAGATTTAATGAAATTATCAGTAATCGGCACCGGGTATTTAGGGGCAACACATGCTGCCGCAATGTCATCCCTTGGATTTGAAGTAATCGGCGTTGATGTTAATTCTTCGAAAATTGAATCGCTTTCTCGCGGTGAGGTGCCATTTTTCGAACCTGGTCTTGATGATTTATTGAAATCAGAACTTGCTACTGGTCGACTTACTTTCACAACAGATTTCTCCAAAGCAAGTGATTGCGATGTTCACTTTATCTGCGTAGGAACACCGCAGCAGAAAGATAGTTTGGCTGCAGATTTAACCTATGTTGAAGCAGCAATTGCTGCTATTGCACCTCATGCAAAGTCAGGTTCATTAATTGTGGGAAAGTCCACCGTGCCAGTTGGAACTGCTGCTCGAATGTCACAAAAACTTACACAATTGAATTCAAAGGCCGAACTAGCTTGGAATCCAGAGTTCTTACGTGAAGGTTTTGCAATTGAAGATACGTTGCGACCAAATCGGCTAGTTGTTGGTGTCACAAGTGATAAGGCAGAGCAGATCTTGCAGACTGTTTATGCAAAATTACTGGCAGTAGGTGTCCCATGGATTAGAGCTGATCTACCAACTTCGGAACTAGTAAAAGTTGCAGCCAACTCATTTTTAGCAACTAAAATCTCATTTATTAACGCCATGGCTGAAATCTGTGAAGCTGCTGGTGGTGATGTAACTGTGTTAGCAGAAGCAATTGGTTATGACCCAAGAATTGGTTCAAAATTCTTACAGGCAGGAATCGGCTTTGGCGGTGGTTGTTTACCAAAAGATATTCGCGCCTTTATGGCACGATCTGAAGAATTAGGTGCAAAACAATCACTCGAATTCTTAAGAGAAATTGATTCGATCAATCTAAGGGCCAGACAACGAGTTATTGATCTACTCCGAAACGACCTTGGCGAAGATCTAAAGAGTCGAAAGATTGCCGTTCTAGGCGCTGCATTTAAACCAGATAGCGATGATGTGCGAGATTCGCCCGCGTTAGATATTGCCGGACAAATTGCAGCAGCTGGCGCACAAGTTAATGTGCATGATCCAAAAGCCATCGCAAATGCAAAAGTTAAATCCCCAACCCTCAACTACTCGGCTTCAGTGGAAGAGTGCATTAAAGATGCAGATGCAGTTCTACATTTAACTGAATGGCGAGAATACCGAGAGCTCAATCCAGAAATAATTGGTCAATTAGTTGCAAAGAAAATTTTGATTGATGGCAGAAATGCTCTGGACAAGAAAGCTTGGGAGGCTGCTGGATGGAAATTCCGTGGCCTTGGTAGATCTACTCGTTAACTACGCCTTCTAAATAATCTCCAGCATGGGTGATTTCCTCATATAAGTCACCGGCACCGCTAACCATGATTACACCATGGTGCGATGTAAATCTAAATAGCTTGTACTTTGGATTATGAGCAAATAAATGAAAATATGGTTTCTGCATATCAAGATGAGCGGGTGCTTCATAAATTATTGTCTGCCAACTTTCAACCATACTTTCGCTACTCCCAAAAGGTAAATCGTGCGCAGCGCGTAACGCATTTTCCATAGTTGAAGTCTGAGAATATGCAAGCGTCCATAGTGATTCATCACTAAATGCGTCATCGCTATCTATTAGCTCTCCATTTTCGCTAAATCTAAATAGATATGAACCTGGTGAAAGTTTTTCTAATTCTTGATTTACCGCCATTTGTAAATCAACGCTATCAGCTTCTATTAGATCTGAAGTCATTGATAATAATCTGCCTCTTCGAACTTCATGCCTGGCAACTGGGTATGAAATTGTTTGTCGATGTGGTGACTGCGCTGCAAATATTGAATAGTAAGGGGCGGTAAGGAGTTCTTGTTTTTCGCTCTCCGCTATTTCAATTGTTAATCCAAGATTGCCCGCTATTCCGGCAAATAAAGAATTTAGATGCTTATCGCAAGAAATTGGCATTGTCACACGGCGAAGATACCCCAGATAGAATCCGCAATATATGGAACTACCTCGAATCGTTCTCGCATCGGCTTCACCTTCGCGCAGCCGACTGCTAAAGAGTGCAGGAATAAATCCAGAGATAATTGTTAGTGGGGTAGATGAAGAAGATCCACAATATAACGAACTACTTCCAAGAGAACTAGTAACTGCATTAGCAATTGTAAAGGCGCATACGGTTAGAAAGTTAGTAGATTTTCCGGCGATCATTATCGGTTGTGATTCAACTTTTGAATTTGAAGGAAAATCCCTAGGCAAGCCGTTGACTAAGGATGTTGCGACTGCAAGAGCAAGATCATTAAGTGGAAAATCAGGAATTCTCTACACCGGACATTGCATCATTGACACGGCTAAGGATCGTGAACTTACAGATGTCGCTGCAACTAAAGTCTTCTTCTCTCAAATGTCAGATACGGAGATTTCTGGCTATGTGGCAACCGGAGAACCATTAAATGTTGCGGGTGGATTTACGCTTGATGGTCTAAGCGCACCATTCATCAGCAAGATTGAGGGCGAAGCCTCTAATGTGATTGGGCTTTCACTCCCCCTATTAAGAGCCGCAGTAAACAAGTTAGGCTACAACTGGTTCGATTTTGTAAAGAGTGAGTCATGACTTTATATGCTGCATATGGATCAAATTTGGATCCACGTCAGATGTTGCAGCGCGCTCCCCACTCTCCTCATTTAGGTACTGGCTGGTTGCGCGGTTGGCGACTCACATTCGGCGGTGAAGAGATTGGTTGGGAAGGTGCAATTGCAACCCTCGCTGAAGATATGTTATCCAGCGTATTTGTATCAATTTATGATTTAACACAAGATGATGAAAATAATCTTGATGAGTGGGAAGGCGTCAATACAAATCTCTACTCCAAAATTCGTGTTCGGGTTGATATGTTGAGCGGAACTCAGCTCTGTTATGTATATGTATTGAATTCCTTTGAAGG
>CAZCQR010000001.1:0-60378 GCA_964500885.1 uncultured Clavibacter sp. | reverse complement strand
GCATGTGTTAAGCACGCCGCCAGCGTTCGTCCTGAGCCAGGATCAAACTCTCCATTGAAATTGATTCAACGAGACGTTGATTCCGGCAAAAGAACATAAACAACTGTCGTTATTTAATGTCTTTGACCAATTGATTTTTTACAAAGGATTCGACGGGCATGGCAATTAAGCCATACCTCATCGAGGTAATTGGCATTGACTTATGGCACGCTGTTGAGTTCTCAAGGTACGGGTGCGCACCGATTCTTGGCCTTACGACCATTGGCAGGGCACGACCTTTTCTGCCCCTTTTGGAGGCAGAAGGAGAAACTTAGGCCTCAAGCTAGATTCGGTCAAATCGCCCTATTTTTAAGGCTTTTTTGGCCTCCTTCATGATCTGAAGGGAGCCCAAATCCAGCAAAAACCGTTGGTTTCTTGGGGAATTCGCTACTCGGCCTGGTGTTGAAGTCCGATTTCGTAGCGGAGGACTAAGAATAGTCATGCTTGAGAATTAGCGCAAATTATTTGATCTCAACGGCAGCAAGATCTCGCTTTCCTTTGCGGAGCACTAAGTATTTACCGTGGATGAAATCATTTATTGAGGGCGCAAAATCCTCGGTCGTAACTTTTATATTGTTTAAATAAGCGCCGCCCTCTTTAATTATTCGCCGCGCTGCTGATTTGGAATCAACAACTCCCGCAGTTGTAATCAAATCAACCCAAGATGGAACATTAGATGAATTGCTTAATTCAACTCTAGGCAATTCTGAAAGTGCGCCACCTAAAGTTTTTGCATCAAGCTCTCGCAAATCTCCATGTCCAAAGAGCGCCTTTGCTGCTTCTTCCACTTTCTGCGTTTCTGATTCACCATGAATCAACGTTGTTACTTCTCTTGCAAGTGCACGATGTGCTTCTCTTGCACCAGGGTTGGTCTTCAACGATTCGATCAATCCTCCAAGTTCATCTTTGGATTTGAAAGAGAAAGCTTTTAGAAGTTTCTCAACATCGCGATCATCGGAGTTTAAGAAAAATTGGAAAAATGCAAATGGTGAAGTCATCTCTGGATCTAGCCAAACGGCACCGGCAGCTGTCTTGCCAAACTTTGAACCATCACTCTTTGTCATCAAAGGAATTGTTAATGCGTGAGCGCTCTTTCCTTCAACTCGCCGAATCAAATCGACTCCGGCAACAATATTTCCCCATTGATCGCTGCCGCCGATTTGCAATGAGCATTCATTTCTACGGTTCAGTTCAAGGAAGTCAAAGGCTTGTAACACCTGGTAAGAAAACTCAGTGTATGAAATTCCGCCTGATTCCAGACGTGCCGATACCGATTCTTTTGCAAGCATCTGATTGACGGAAAAATGTTTTCCGATATCGCGTAAGAATTGGAGAGCCGATACAGGAGCAGTCCAATCAAGGTTATTAGCCATTACTGCGGCGTTCACGCCTTTGAAATCAAGAAATCCTTCAAGTTGATGATGAATCCGATCGACCCATTGGGCAACAACTGTCTCATCATTTAGGGTCCGCTCTGAATTTCTACCACTTGGATCTCCCACCAAACCTGTGGCTCCGCCAACTAGTGCAATCGGTTTATGGCCTGCTAACTGAAAGCGACGAAGAACTGTAAGCGCAACTAAATTCCCTAAGTGAATGCTGGGTGCCGTTGGATCTATACCTAGATAAACAGTTCGACTATCACCATCTAGAAAGTTGGCCAACTCTTTGCGATCTGTGGTTTGGGCGATTGAGCCGCGCCATTCAAGATCGGATAACAGAGCGCTTGTCATTGGCTCATCATGCCTGAAAAGCGTTTCGCGGCGTCGGATATCCATTTCTCATGTCGGGCGAGGTCACCAGAAGCGCTCTTAATTTGATTCAACACTGAATTCGGTGAAGTTCCATTAAGTGAAGACCGAGCGTTTATGGCGCTATCAAGTGTGAGCACAGAACGAACTGAATCATCTAGTTCTGGATGGGCGCTCTTGAAATCTGAATCAGAGAGCTGCTCTAGTGTTTTACCGAGCTTTTCTGAAATCTGGACACATTTGCCAGCTGCTTCATGTGCCTCAGGAAATGGAATTCCCTTTCGTACCAGATAATCTGCAATCTCTGTTGCCAGGCTAAAACCAAGCGGCGCAGCCGCACGCATCTTCTCAACATCAAATTTCGTGGAAGCAACCATGCCGGTAACTGCAGGAAGTAAAGTTAAAAGATGATTGATTGATGAGAATGCTAACGCTTTATCTTCTTGTAAGTCGCGATTGTAGGCAAAAGGTAAACCTTTGAGAGTTGTTAGTAATCCAACTAAGTTTCCAATTAGTGGTCCTGCTTTTCCTCGTGCAAGTTCAGCAATATCTGGATTCTTTTTCTGCGGCATGATTGATGATCCAGTAGCGAATGAATCGTCCAATATTGCCCAACCAAATTCTGAGGTCGACCAGATTGTCCATTCTTCTCCGATGCGAGATAGATGCACTCCGATAAGAGCAAGAATAAAGAGAGCCTCAGCTGCAAAATCGCGATCCGATACCGCATCGATACTATTTAGAGTTGCTCCCGAAAATCCCAGACTCTTTGCTGTCGATTCCGGTGAAATTGGCAGCGAGGTGCCTGAGAGTGCTCCTGCACCTAATGGGGAGAGATTGCTTCTTTGAAACCATTTTTCAATTCGATCTAAATCACGTTCGAGAGAGAAGGCGTGCTTACTTAACTCTTGTCCAAATGTCACAGGTTGCGCATGTTGTAAATGAGTAAATCCGGGCGCAACAGTCTTTAAATGTTTTTCGGCCTGAACAAGAATTGCGCTTGCTAGCTTAGTTATTTCACTAGCGACCTCGGCCATATGATCAAGTAGATACAACTTAAAATCAGTAGCAACTTGATCATTTCGAGATCTTCCCGCCCTAATCTTTCCAGCATCGTGCCCGACTCGTTCCAAGAGAATACGCTCAAGTGCGGAATGAACATCCTCATCATTCTCTTTTGGGCTAAGGGAACTATTTAGCACCTCAGTCATCATGTTCTGCAACTCTGATCTAATCCTCAGAGCAACTTCTTTGCTGATAATTTCTGCTTTCTCTAATTCGGCGAGGTGAGCGAGAGATCCCGCAATGTCATATGGCGCCAGCTCCCAATCAATATCGGTACTCTTTGATAATCGAAACATTGCGTCATCAATTTTGCCCGTGAACCTACCGCCCCAAAGTGCCATTATTTTTTACCCATCTTCCTGCTATTTGAGAAACTCTTATCAAAAAACGTTTTTAATTCTTTCTTTGCAGCCGCCCCGCCCTTACTATTTCTAGTGATCACAAGGACTGTATCGTCACCAGCAATCGTTCCGATAACCTGCTTCAAATCAGATTTGGCAATCGCTCTATCAATAGAGCCTCCGATCATCGCAGCTGCACCTGGCGGAGTTCCTATTACTACTAGATTTCCACTGCTCTCCATTTTCAAAATTAAACTATCTGAAAGTCTATTGAACTGGTTAGGTGAAAGATTCAGTGGCGATATCTCGCTTGGCATCTGATATCTAACTTCACCATTTACATCTGGCCCTCTGACGGCGCCGACTTCTTCCAAATCCCGGCTTGCAGTTGCCTGAGTAACTTTAACTCCAGCCTTACTTAACTGCTTAACTAAATCACTTTGCGATTTAATCAACCCTTTATTAATCAGCGAGACCATCAACGCTCTCCTTGCTGCGCTCGAAAGTGATTTAGTCATTATCGATTCCCTCCAGAACTAGTTTTAGCGCCTGCACAAACTTCTTGATTTCCGAATCTGTAATCAGATATGAAGGAGCCAGCCGGAGAACATTTTCGTTTACCGCATTAACTAGGTACCCCAATTTTTCAAGACGTTTGGCAATAATCTTCGCTTGAGGTTTATATAGCTCTATTCCTATCAGTAATCCTTTGCCTCTAGCTTCTTTAACGCCATTCAACTTTTTAAGGCTCTCAATAAAGAATTCACCTTTTTTCCGATTGGAAATTAAGTAATTTTTTCTTGAGATCTCAGTTATTACCGCATTAGCTGCAGCGCAAGCGATCGGATTACCACCAAATGTACTTCCATGACTGCCAGGTAGAAATAGGTTTTTATCGACGCCGATCGAAATCATGGCGCCTAGTGGAAGTCCGCCCCCGATACCTTTAGCAATTGTGATGAGGTCTGGTTTTATTCCATCATCTTCGTAACCGAACCAGGTTCCAGTTCGCCCCATCCCAGTTTGAACGCAATCAAAGGCAAGCAGTACTCCGAACTTGTCACACAATTGTCGGACGGCCTTCAAATATCCCGAAGGCGGCACTACTACTCCAGCCTCACCCATAATGGGTTCGAGAATTACCATCGCTGTTCTCTTTGAAATCTTTCTACGAAGCGACTTTAAATCTCCATATTCCACATGCTTGACTTTAGGAAGCAATGGAAGAAATGGTCTCTGTTTACTCGGCTGTGCAGTTAACGATAGTGCACCCATTGTTCTGCCATGAAAAGAACCCTTAGCTGAGATAATTTTTTTTCTTCCTGTTAACCGCGAGAGTTTTATAGCCGCTTCAACAGCCTCAGTTCCGGAGTTGCAGAAATACACGCGGGCCGAATCATCGCCAATCATCTTTATCAATTTCTCTGCAAGCTCGATTCCAGGTTTATGACCATAGATATTCGATAGATGGCTAAATCTTTTCATCTGTTTGGTAACAGCGCTCACTATTTTCGGGTGATTATGACCCAAGGCGTTAGTCGCAATTCCGCCCAGCAGATCTAGATATTCCATGCCGGCTGAATCTTTCAAACGACTTCCTTTTGCAGATGAAATGAGTAAATCCGGTGTTGCGTAAGTAGATTGCATGGCGCTTTCCCAGCGCTTCTTCAATTCTTTAGATCTCATTTTTGAATCCAAGTTCCGCCTGATTTCTCCAGAGCCATAGAAAAAGCTAGAGGGTTCCTTCCATCGATGATTCGCGCCGATCCAGCTCCACTTCGAATTGCATTAATAACAGCCTCCACTTTAGGAATCATTCCCTCGGTAAAGCTCATACTTTCCAGATCTGAAATTGAAATCTTCTCTATTAAGGAATCCTTATCTGGCCAATTCAAATAAATTCCTGACACATCTGTCATAAAGATGATTTCATCGACACCAAGAGCGCCCGCGATGGCGCCTGCGGCGATATCGGCATTTACATTAAGTACTTCACCCTCTGAATTCGTTGCGATTGGAGATATAACGGGCAAGTATCCAGCCCCAATCAAAGTGACCAAAAGTTTCGAATCAACTGATGTTATATCTCCAACTAATCCGTAATCTCCATTACTCTTGATAACGGCCATTAGGGTTTCACCATCAGAACCCGAGATTCCAACGGCAGGTAAGCCGAATCTCCGCAGTTCATCAACAATTCTTCGTTGCACGTTTCCGGTAAGTGTTTGCTCAACTATTTGCATTGCATCAGGGCTAGTGACCCTTAGCCCATCTTTAAACTCAGAAGAAATATTCTGACTCTTTAGCGCGGCATCAATCTGTGGGCCTCCGCCATGTACCAGAACGAATCTCTCACCGGATTGCCATTTCGATTTAATGGAATTAACCCATTCAGAGGATTCACCCATTGCATGACCGCCCAATTTGATTAGGATCATGTTGAATATGCCGCATTTTCGTGAACGTAATCGGCAGAGAGATCGTTAGTTAGTATTGAAGCGCGCTCGGTTCCGGCATGTAAATCAATCAATATATGAACTTCTTTACCCTTTAAATTTACTAAAGCGCGATCGTCGCCTGGTTGGCTCTTTCGGCAAACCATGACGCCATTGAGTGTGACATCAATATTTTGTGGATCAAATACAGCCCTTGTTGTTCCTACTGCCGCCAAAACGCGTCCCCAGTTGGGATCCTCGCCATTAATCGCGCATTTAAGAAGATTATTTCTAGCGCAGGATCTGCCAATTTCAACAGCATCTCGTTCGCTCCTAGCATTGCGAACTTCAATTTCAATTACTTTGGTATTTCCTTCAGCATCTTCAATCAATTTCCGAGATAGCCTCTTGCTGATTTCAAAAATTCCTTTATAAACAACATCATTATCAATGCTCACACCCGATGCTCCGGAAGCCAAAAATAGAACCGTGTCATTGGTAGAGGTACAGCCATCTGAATCTATGCGATTGAAAGTTTTTTCACACACTTCTTCCAAGATCCTCTGTCCAAATTTCGGATCTATCACGGCGTCGGTCATAATTACCGAAATCATGGTTGCTAAGGATGGAGCGAGCATTCCAGCGCCTTTAGCAATCCCAAGAAACTTAACACCATCTTCAAGAAGATATTCCGCAATTTTTGGTTGTGAATCTGTTGTCATTATTGCTTCCGCGCAATCATTAACTGAACTCTCAGTTATCGCTTTTGCGGCTGCCTCAATTCCTGGTAGCAGCTTTTCCATTTGCAATCTAACGCCAATCATCCCAGTTGAACAGATTGCCACTTCATCTTTTGAGATCTGTAATTCAGTCGCAACCTTCTCGGCAGATTTTTCGGTATCTTTCAAACCTTCTTCGCCTGTACAGGCATTTGCACCTCCGCTGTTTATCAATACAGCGCGCGCCGAATTTTTAGTTAAATGATTACGGGTCCAGATAACTGGCGCCGCAATCACTTGATTTGAAGTGAATACCCCAGCACAAAAATAGTCGGGACCGGTATTTACGATTAAGGCGAGATCTTTAGCGCCACTTTTCTTTAAACCAGCACTTATTCCAGCGCCTAGAAATCCCTTAGGTAGGTTCATTGTCCAATACCCAGCACTGACAATCCGAGTTCCTCAGGAAAACCGCAGATTAAGTTTGCATTTTGTATCGCCTGCCCAGCTGCCCCTTTGCCCAAATTATCAATAGCAACCGAAACAATTAATCGAGAAGTATGTTCGTCTACTGCAACTTGAAGCTGTGTGGAATTTGATCCAATAACTGATGAAGTTTCCGGCATCTGACCTTGAGGCAACACTTGAATAAAGGTTTCATCCTCGTACTGAGAATGATAAATATTTCTAATGAAATCTTCATTTCTATTACATTTGGCGGTAACGGTTGCCAATATTCCCCTAGGCATCGGAGCAAGAATCGGAGTGAAGGAGATCTTTACCTCCGAATCGGACAATCCACTTAATGCCTCTTCGATTTCTGGAGTATGTTGATGTACTCCTCCAAATTTATAGGAAACTAAGGAGTTCATTACTTCACTCGCACTAAGCGATACTTTGCTTGATCTTCCCGCTCCCGTTGTACCACTTGCGGCAACAACTGTTATATCTGAAGCTTCAATACATCTATGCTGCAATGCTGGAATTACTGCCAAGTTAATTGCGGTTGCATAGCAACCCGGATTGGCAATTCGTTTTGCATTCTTAATCTGGGATCTCTGCCCTGGAAGTTCCGGTAGGCCATATACCCATTTACCGGCGTAATTTCCGCCATAGTACTTCTCCCACTTATCCTTACTGTTTAATCGATAATCTGCACCGAGATCGACTATCGGTATGGATCTATTAATGCTTTCAACTATTTTGCCTGACTCGCCATGAGGTAACGCTAGAAATATCAAATCAAGTTCTGATAGCTCTGCTACATCTGTTTGAGAGAATTTTCTCCCCGCATAAGTTGAAAGATGTCCGTGAACTGCAGTCACATCTTCGCCCGCACTATTTCCAGCTGCGATGTAAGTGGCTTCAAATTCAGGATGATTTGCGAGCAAACGAAGTAGTTCCCCACCGGCATAGCCACTTGCTCCGACAATCCCAATCCGCATAGCCAGAGCCTATATCTGGATGCATAAAGATGCAATTTCTTGCATATTTATGCACTAGCCTCTTATTCGAGCTCCCACTTTGGCGGTAGCTGATTTGCCGGCGTTCTCTCGAAGCACGGAAACTTCTTCACTCGTTAATGTTCTATCTGCCGCCCGGAATTTCAACGTAAATGCGAGCGACACCTCTTGCGAATCAGCAGCTTCGAATCGATCAAACAACGAAATTTCTTCAAGCAACGGACCTGCGCCAAGTTTCAAAGCTTTTGCCACTTCTGAAGCCGGAACATTTTTTGGCACATACAGTGATATGTCCTGAATCGCCGCCGGCATAGTTGATACCGGTATTGCTTTAACCTGATTACGTTCTGGAATACCATCTAGAACTATCGCAAAGAAGATAGTCCTTGGCGGCAATCCCATCGCTTCCAAGATCCGTGGATGAATTTCACCAGCGTGTGCTACTGGTTTATCACCAATCCTAAATTCCGCACACCGACCCGGATGCCAAGGTGGAAGTTCTGTATTGATTACAGAAAATTCATCAACTATCTCACTCAAAAGTGAATGTGTAATTTCGACCGCGTCTTCCCAAGAACCGGCTCTACCTTTACCCCACCAGCCAGACTCCTCAATTTCTCCTGATACGACAGCGCCAATATGAAGAGATTGAAATGGAACGTTTTGATAAATCTCATCAATTTCCTTAACTGATGGCCGTTTCTTAGTGGAAACGAATTTAAAGTCTTTCAAATTCTTAATATCTCTGAAAATTAAGCCGCTTTCAAATAGAGCGACTGATTTCGCACCTCTATCAATATTTCGCTTCGCGGTTGCTAGTAATCCTGGCGATAGATGAGTGCGGAGCAGCGGAAACTCATCCGATATTGGATTAGCGATTCGGAACGCTTTGGCTCGATCTCCGGTGAAACCAAAAAGTTCTATCTGCTTTTCGTTTGTAAATGGATAGTTATGAACCTCGGTAAAACCACGATTGGCAAGGGAAATAGATAGCGACCGCCTGCGTTTCTGCAGATAAGACAATCCAGATTTTCCATCTTGTTTAACATTAGGAAGAACCGATGGAATGCGGTCATATCCAAAGAACCTCGCAACTTCTTCAGCCAAATCCGCCGAATTCTCTAAATCGGCTCGCCAAGTTGGTGGCGAAATCTTCCATGAGCCTTGCCCCTTGGTAACTCTGCATCCGATTGCGATGAGCGCCTTGTTTACTTCTGTTGGGGAATATTCAGTTCCGACTAACCGCGATATCTCTTTTGGATTCAAAGTTATCGTAGGAAATTTTGCAACGACGCCCTTGGTAGTCGAACCAACGTAAGTGGCGCCACCTAAATCCATCAGCAACTGGGTGGCCCGAGCCGATGCAACTTTCGCAAGTGCGGGATCGACGCCTCGCTCAAATCTTCGAGAGGCTTCGGATGAAAGCATATGGCGACGCGAATTCTGAGCAATGGCATTGGAGAAGAAATGAGTAGCTTCTAGCGCAATTCCGGTGGTTGATTCTGATATCTCACTATCTTGACCGCCCATTATTCCAGCGAGCGCTAACGGATTCTTTCCATCTGCGATAAGTAAATCATCAGGTGAAAGTTTGCGCTTCTGTCCATCTAGAGTTGTTAGCTCGCGAAACTTACCTGCTCTTTGAACCAACAGTTTCTCGCTTATCTTCCCTGCGTCAAAGGCATGTAATGGTTGACCTAATTCCAACATTACGTAATTTGTTATGTCGACTGCAAGGGAGATGGAACGTACTCCACATTGATTCAAGCGATTAACCATCCAACTTGGTGATGGTGCTGTCACGTCATATCCGCTTAAAGTTCGAACCCAGATTTGATCTGCGCCAGTTTTATCTACAATTTCAACTTGAATTTTCTTGCCAGCGCGCGCCTTAACCTTGCGAGATAGGGTATTTTCAATCTTCTTAAAGTCAATATCTTTAAATGGAAGATTTAGTGACATGGCAAGTTCACGAGAAAGTCCACGTACCGACATCGCGTAACCGCGATCTGGGTTAATTGACACGTCAAAGATCGGGTCGTTTGCATTCAGCGCAGTTAGCGCATCGCTGCCATTCTTAAATTTCCCCTTTAAAACAATAATTCCATTATGTTCGTCGCTCAGATCAAGCTCTCTAGAGGAGCAAATCATGCCGTTGCTCAATTTGCCATAAGTTTCTCTTGCTGAAATTGCGAATCCGCCAGGAAGGATCGCCCCTGGAAGAGCTACTACGACTTGATCTCCAACTTTGAAATTTGTGGCTCCGCAAATTACGTAACGAAGACTCTTTTCATTTAAATCTAGCCCTACATATCTGATTGGCTTCTTATGTCCTGCAAGTTCTTCGATACTTTTAACGGTACCAACCTTGATAGGCCCAGAGATTGAATCTGCCGGATTAATGACATCTTCGACTTCGAATCCAACTCGCACGAAGGCCGCCACGATTTTCTCTGTGGTGATCGTCTTTGGAATTGTCACGAATTCCTGAATCCAGGATAGAGGTAGCTTCATCTCGCGCCAGTTCCAAACTGCTTCGAAAATCTAATATCGCCTTCAACTATGTCATGCATATCGGTGATTCCATTTCGAACCATCAAAGTTCGCTCTAGTCCCATCCCAAATGCAAAACCAGAAAATTCCTTATCGTCGATTCCGCAAGCTCTGAGAACTTTTGGATTTACTAAACCGCAACCGCCCCACTCAATCCACCTTCCATTGAAGTAGAAATCTACTTCAGCGCTCGGTTCCGTGAAGGGGAAATAGGAGGGACGAATTCGAGTTTTAACTTCACTTCCAAAAATCCGCGAAGCGAAAAAGTCCAAAGTGCCTTTCAGGTGCGCCATCGTTATTCCGCGATCAATAACCAGGCCTTCAACTTGGTTAAAGACTGGAGTATGTGTTGCATCGAGATCATCAGATCTATAGGTACGCCCCGGGCAAATTACATAAATTGGCGGTTTGTTTTCAAGCATTGTACGAATCTGTACTGGCGAAGTGTGAGTTCGCAATACTAAGTTTGCTTTCAAAGGTTCAACAAAGAAAGTGTCCTGCATAGTTCTGGCTGGATGATCTTCCGGAATATTTAATGCATCAAAGTTAAGCCATCCCGATTCGAGTTCTGGACCTTCAGCAACTTGGTAACCAATTCCGAGAAAGAGATCTTCAATTTCATGTCTCAAAGAGGTTAATGGGTGAAGTGCACCATTTGGTTTTCTCCTCGGGGCAAGCGATACATCTACTTTTTCCTGCAAAAGTGCCACGCTGTCACGTTGAGAAATTAGAAGCTTCTCATGGTCTGCATAGGCTTGATTTATATTGGCTCGTGCAGTGCCTATTGTTTTGCCAAGTGAAGCTCTTGATTCAATCGGGACCTGACCCAGCGCTTGATTTGCTTTCGCGATAGGAGATTTATCTCCTACGTGAGCAATTCTGACTTCTTTTAATTCATCAAGATTCTTACAAGCTTTGATTGCCGATATCGCTTGAGTTTTGAAACTCTCTATATCTGCAGGATTGACCAGCTCTGAGGACACCTGCGGATTCTACTAACTTTGTATTTAAAGATTGAGCTATTTATGCGTTAGCCACGGCATACATAACAACCGAAGCGGCAGTGGCCAAATTCAGGCTCTCTGTGCCACCACTCATCGGAATTGCCACCTTCTTCGGATTCAGCTTCGAAAATACGGCATCGGGAATCCCGCGAGCTTCATTACCGAATATCCAGATCGAACCTTTATCTCTAGATGATTGCGCAGCATCTTTTAATGAAAGATCCGCCTCTGAATATGTAGCAAAAAGGTCTAGTTTCAAATCATTCGAAAGCTCCAATATCTGAGCTTCCGAAACATCTTCAAATAGTGGAATGTTCCAAAATGATCCTGCAGTAGATCTGACCACTTTTGGACTGTAAGCATCCACAGAATTATTGGAGAAGATAACGGCATCGAATCCGAAAGCATCAGCTGCCCTGATGACTGTACCTGCGTTACCGGGATCTTGTATCTCCCAAAAGTATGCAATTTTCGGATTTTTCGGTTGGTGATCTTTAAAATCTGATATTCGCAGATCTGACATTTTTGCAACAGCAATAAGTCCCTGTGGTGTAACCGTATCTGACATCGCCTTCATCACATTTGGAGCAACTTCGATTAACTCACCAGTCCAAGATGGAGAATTTATCTTTTCGCGATTATCGGCAGTGAAATAGATTTTTTCGACAAGATCGGGAACGCTAGAGAGAGCTGAATTAATGTTTTGAGCGCCCTCGATTACATAACGGCTCGATTGCCTTCGCTCTTTATTTCCTCTAGAACCAAGCAGAGCCTTCACCGCCTCAACATGGGGCGAGTGAAGGCTCGTGATCACGTTTAGGAAACCTTTACGTTTTTCTTAGCCAATTCCGCGAGTTGAGCAAATGCTTTCGGATCGTTTGTTGCAAGATCTGAGAGCACGCGTCGATCAACTTCTACACCAGCGCTTTTTAGCCCTTGGATCAAACGGTTGTACGTGATGCCATTTTCACGCGCAGCTGCATTAATGCGAGTAATCCAAAGTTGGCGGAAATCGCCTTTCTTATCTTTACGATCATTAAATGCATAAATCATCGAATGTGTAACTTGTTCTTTCGCCTTTGTGAAAAGACGTGAACGTTGGCCACGATAACCGCTAGCGCGTTCTAGAACGGTTCGACGCTTCTTTGCTGCGTGAACTCCGCGTTTTACTCTAGCCATTTCCTAGCCTCCCTTACTTCAAACCAAGCAAACGCTTGGCAGAGAATGAATTGCGATCATTTGCAGTTGCATCCTTGGAGAGACGGCGTGTCACTCTGGATGATTTGCGTTCAAGCAAGTGACGTTTACCTGCTCTTTCATGCATAACTTTCCCTGAGCCGGTAACGCGGAAGGTTTTCTTCGCTCCGCTATGTGTCTTCATCTTTGGCATTTCTGCTCCTTATCCTTACTTGAATTACTTTGCTTCGTTTTTTACAGCTGCAGCTTTTCGCTTAGCCTCAGCTACCGCTTCGCTCTTCTTCTTAAGTGGACCGAGCACCATCGTCATGCTCCTTCCCTCTCGCTTCGGAGAGAATTCAACGAATCCAGAATTTGCAACGTCTTCAGCAAGTCGCTGCAAAAGTCGGAATCCCATTTCCGGTCTAGTCTGTTCACGACCTTTGAATTGAACAGTTACCTTAACTTTGTCGCCACTAAGCAAGAACTTCTCAATGTGATTCCGCTTTGTCTCATAATCGTGATTCTCGATTTTCAAGCCCATTCGTATTTCTTTTACAACGATGTGAGTTTGATTTTGACGAGCTTCGCGAGCTTTTTGAGCAATTTCATATTTGTACTTGCCGAAATCCATAATCTTGCATACAGGAGGTTGTGCTTCTGGAGCGATCTCAACAAGATCAAAACCGGCTTCTTCTGCCAGCTTTAATGCAACATCCGTTGCTACAACTCCAACTTGCTCTCCTGCTGCGCCAATCAAACGAACTTCCGCTACGCGAATCCGATCATTGATTCTTGGCTCAATTGCGCTGATAACTATCCCTTTCAAAATTCGGATGAGTGAGCGCCGCGCAACACAGAAAAATCTGCCTTGACCATCTCACTTAAAGCGAGGGAGGTGGGAGCGGCTAGCTCCACTTCATCTTGGCCGTATGACCAATAGGGAGAGGCTACCCGCGAAATCATCGCCATCCAAATCCGAGCATGAAATGCGGGATTACAGGAATACATCTAGCGTTGCCTTATGCGGGAGAACCCAGAAGTTCACAAAATAACCGAGGCGCAATCGGCATTATCTGAAGATATTCCTGCCCGCCAACGAAAGTATTTTTACTCCATGATGATTAGAACTGCCTGCTTTCTCTTGGCAGTTTTTACGCCAAGTCCATATCGATGGTTCTTCTTGATTGGCGCAGTAACACTTCCATACATATCGGTAATTGTTGCAAATGCTGGCAGAGAGACGATTAAAGGGGAAACTAAACTTCTACTAAATCGTCGACGCGAAATAGGTAGATGAAGAAAATATTGGGAGTAACTCTCCTTGCAATCGTTTTTATAGGAATCTGTCTTAGAGCTGCAGATTGGCAATACGATAGACATCAAGCAAGAAGTAGTTTCAATTCTCTGATCGAAGCAAACCTAGATAGATCTACTCTTACCGAGAGTGAGATTCCCGAATTGGGTAAGGATGCAATTGCATGGCGTCTAATTGAACTTAAAGGAAGATTCGATCAGCAGAGGGAAATCTTGATTAGAAATAGATATAACAATGGTCAATACGGCTTTGGAGTGGTAACGCTTTTCATTTCTGATGCAGGGAGAAATTATTGGATAGATCGAGGTTGGGTCGAACCGGGTCCAGATGCGAAAACTCCTCCTAAGGTTTCAAAGGTTGGTATAGAGGAAGTAACAATCCTTGGAAGAGCGAGATACGGCGAGATTGAAAAGGGAATTTCCGGGACGGTCTTTGCCCTTCCAAATGCAGATGGAACCCTCACACTTCAGAAGTGGAATAACAGTGAAGGATTAGAGACGGAGCCTTTTTACATAGATCTAATTAGTGCATCCAACAAAGATATTGATCCAGAATTTCCGGCGCCTCTGCCTGAACTAAGCGATGGTCCACATTTGGCTTACACGGTTCAGTGGTTACTCTTCGCGCTTTTCGTAATTTTTGGTTGGTTTTTAATTCTGCGAGAAGAGTTCCGCTCGAAATCTTAATATCCTACTGAAGCGATGAAACTTGCCGGTTATAAAGATCGGCGTAAGCGCCATGTAGCCTAATCAAATCCTCGTGATTACCCTTTTCAATAATCTTTCCAGAGTCAAGGACGATTATTTGATCAGCGTTATGAATCGTTGAAAGCCGATGTGCGATAACTAAACTTGTTCGGTTCCGCAGCGCGCTATTTAATGCGGCTTGAACCAGAGCCTCATTCTCAGAATCTAAATGTGCCGTCGCCTCATCTAAAATCACAATTCGCGGAGACTTTAAGAGCAATCTGGCAATTGCTAAGCGTTGTTTTTCGCCTCCTGATAAGCGATGACCTTTATCTCCAACTATGGTATTTAGACCATTAGGAAGATTTCGAACAAAATCCCATATCTGTGCCGATTTACACGCTTCTACTAGATCTGCTTCGCTTGCATCTGGATTTGCATATCGTAAATTTGAAGATATCGACTCATGAAACATATGAGAATCTTGAGATACGACTCCAATAGCTTTCCGCAGTGAAGAAATTCTGTAATCTCTAACATCACGACCGTTGATCTTTATGGATCCTTTAGAGACATCGTAAAGTCGCGGAATTAGATTTCCTATTGAGGTTTTCCCTGAGCCTGAATAGCCGACTAAAGCTGTCATTTGGCCGGCGGGAATCTCAAAGGAAATACCTTTGATTATCTCCCCTGTATCAACTAGTTCCTCCCGGGCTGCTGATTCCAGTGAAGCTAACGAGATTTCATTTGCAGTCGGATACGAAAAATGAACATTCTCAAAAGTAATAGTTAATGGCGAATTTGGTAAATCGATCGAATTCGCTCGATCAGTGACCATAGGCTCTAGATCAAGCACCTCGAAAACTCTTTCGAAGGATACTAATGCCGTCATAACGTCTACCCGAATATTCGATAGCGCAGTTAGTGGCCCATATAGACGTACAAGTAAAGTGGTAATCGCAAGCAGCGTTCCAAGAGTTATCTCTTTAGAGACAGCCAAATTGCCACCGACCCCGTATGCCAAAGCCGTCGCTATCGCTGCAATCGAAGTTAACATAATGAAAAAGAAGCGTTGGAGTAAGGCAATTGAGATTCCAATATCAGCAACTCTTCTGGCTCTAGAAGCAAAATCTCTCTTTTCTTTTTCGAAGTCTCCATAGAGATTTACCAAGAGCGCCCCAGCAACATTAAATCGTTCTGTCATAGTCGTTGACATTTCTGCATTCACGCCAAATGAATCTCGGGTTAAACCCTGTAATTTTCTTCCCACCCACCTTGTGGGAAGAAGAAATATTGGAAGAAGTAGGAGAGATAAAACCGTGATTTGCCATGAAAGCGCAAACATCGCACCTGCAACCAATAGAAGTGTCAGTACGTTACTAACGAGTCCTGATAACGTGCTAGTAAAAGCTTGTTGAGCTCCAATCACATCCGAATTGATTCTAGATATCAGGGCGCCAGTCTGAGTTCTGGTAAAGAAAGCAATAGATTGTTTTTGCACATGCCCAAAAACTTCGGAGCGCAGATCGTAGATTAAGCCTTCCCCGATTCGAGATGAGAACCAGCGGCTGATAAGACTAGTGATCGCATCAGCCACTGCAACAAGTCCGACCAAGAGCGCCATCTGAGTCACTAATTTTGAATCTCCAGGAATTACTCCCTCATCGATGAGTTTCTTCAAAATCAGAGGCGATGCAACTACTAATAGAGCATCAATAACCACCGTTATCAGGAAGAGAAATATCGAACGTTTATATGGTTTTGCATAGGTAACGATTCGGGAGACAGTTCCGGATTTGAGTTTTTGCTCTTTTACCGATTGATCAGAAGTTAAGGAGCGCAGCGACATCCACATTGCGTGTTGAGACACGCCTTAACCTTACGGCAGTTTTGAAGCGGAGTTAAACTGTGAATCCGATTGCGCGAAGTTGCTCTCTGCCATCATCGGTAATCTTATTTGGACCCCAAGGTGGCATCCAGACCCAATTTATTCGAACATCTTTAACCAAATCTTGCAAAACAGATCTTGTTTGATCCTCAATTACGTCCTGTAACGGACAGGCAGCGGAAGTTAACGTCATATCAAGAGTAGCTATGTTTTCATCATCAACGGCTACATCGTAAATCAATCCCAAATCAACAACATTAATACCGAGTTCAGGGTCAATTACATCCTTCATTGCTTCGGTTACATCAGCAAGCGATGCTTTGCTTGTCATTGATTTTTCCTCTCTAGCGCTTGTGAAACTGCATCTTTAAATGCCATCCAGCCAAGTAAGGCGCATTTTACACGTGCTGGGAATTTAGCGACCCCAGCAAAGGCCACGCCATCTTCCAACCTAGTTTCATCTCCTTGGTCAGTTCCTTTGCTCTGTAGCATTCTTTGGAATTCCTCTACGAGCAATAGAGCTTCCGAAGATTTTTTTCCATTAAGTAATTCCGACATAACTGAAGTGCTTGCTTGCGATATCGAACAACCTACTCCAGTCCAAGATACGTTTTCGATGATATCCCCTGTCAATTTCAAGTTAAGAGTTATTTCATCACCACAACTTGTATTCACGTGATGGACTTGAATCGTAGGATTTGCTTTCAATTCCTTATTTTTTGGTCGTTTGTAATGATCTAGAATCACTTCTTGATAAAGATTATCTAGTTCCATCCCCGTAAATCCTATTTCCCTCTAAAGAATTCAATGGCTCGCTCAACGCCATCTAGTAGGGCATCTACATCAGTTAAATCGTTATACAAATAGAAAGAAGCTCGAGTTGTCGCCGCTGAATTAAATCTCCTCATTAATGGCCAGGCGCAATGATGACCAGTGCGAACTGCAATTCCATATTGATCTAAGGCTTGGCCAATATCGTGAGGATGTATTCCATCAACTGTGAATGAAATTACTGCTCCTCTATCAAGTAAATCCCTTGGGCCGATGATTGATAGTCCTTTAATCTTAGAGAGTCCGTCCAGCGCCTTCTCGGTAAGGCTTAATTCATGATTGTGAATGTTTTCGATGCCGATCTTTTTTAAATAGTTAAGAGCTGCGGCTAGCCCAACAACTTGCGCCATATTTGGAACACCAGCTTCAAATCGTTTTGGTGCATCCAAGTATGTGGATTTCTCCATAGTAACAGTCTCAATCATGGAGCCTCCCGTTAAGAACGGTGGCATCTCATCTAATAGTTCTTTTCTACCCCAAAGAACTCCAACTCCGGTTGGTCCTAGTGCTTTGTGGCCAGAAAATACTAAGAAATCGCAATTGAGTTTCGTAACATCAACTTGAAAATGCGGAACAGATTGACAGGCATCGATTAGAAAGAGGGCTCCGACTGATTTAGCTTTCGTTGCAATATCGTTTAAGTTATTTATTGTTCCGAGTACATTTGATTGCTGGGTCAGCGCTATGACCTTAGTATTGCTGTTAATTAATTGATCTATATTTGTTAAATCGAGTCTTCCTTCATCAGTTACCTTGAACCAACGTAACTTTGCTCCTGTTCGCCGAGCTAATTCCTGCCACGGAACTAGATTGGCATGATGCTCCATCTCTGAAACCAGAATTTCGTGATCTGCTTCTATATGGAATTTCGATCCAGGCTGAGCGTTGCTGAGAGAATATGCAACCAAGTTGATACCTTCAGTAGCCGATTTCGTGAAAACTATTTCATTTTGATCTAGTGCTCCAAGAAACTTTGCGACGGTACCTCTGGATTCTTCAAATAGCTCCGTTGCTTCTTCAGCTAGCTGATGTGCCCCACGATGCGCAGCCGCATTGTGCTCGAAGTAAAAATCTCTCTCCGCATTTACAACTACTTCGGGTTTCTGAGAAGTAGCGGCGCTATCAAGATAAATCAGTTTCTGGTTATCTCTGATCTTGCGATTAAAGATCGGAAAATCTGATTTTATGAGAGATACATCAAGCACTTTTTTCACTACTAAGCCTTAACGTATTCTGCATAGCCCTTTTCTTCGAGTCGCTCAGCTAGCTCAGGTCCACCCTCTTCAACAATTTTGCCACCAGCGAAAACATGAACGAAATCGGGTTTGATATAACGCAAAATTCTTGTGTAATGCGTAATCAACATAATGCCAAGATTCTGTTCGGCCTTAACGCGATTTACTCCCTCAGAGACAATTCGGAGCGCATCTACATCTAAGCCTGAATCAGTTTCATCAAGAATGGCAATCTTTGGCTTAAGTAGTTCCATTTGAAGAATTTCGTGACGCTTTTTCTCGCCTCCAGAAAAACCTTCATTTACATTTCGTTCGGCAAATGATTGATCCATTGCGAGTTTAGACATGGCATCTTTTACTTCGCCGACCCAAGTCCGTACTTTAGGCGCCTCGCCTCTTAGCGCAGTTGCTGCAGTTCGCAAGAAATTTGCTACGGAAACACCCGGAACTTCAACTGGATATTGCATTGCAAGGAAGAGACCCGCTTTGGCTCGCTCGTCAACGCTCATTTCGAGGACATCTGCGCCATCAAGCGTAACGCTGCCACCGGTGATGGTGTACTTCGGATGACCTGCAATTGAATATGCCAACGTTGATTTACCAGATCCATTAGGTCCCATGATGGCATGTACTTCGCCTGACTTAATTGTCAGATCAACGCCACGGAGAATTTCGGTGGTTCCAGATTCTGTTTCAACGCCTACTTGTAGATTCTTAATCTCTAATGTTGACACCATATTCTCCTTAGTTAGTTCTTATCATTCTCTGAAATAGTTACGGTATTTCCATCAGTTACGATGGAGAAGATTTCCAATGGCTCGGTTGCTGGCGGAGTAAGTGCCTCGCCGGTACGTAAATCGAATTCTGCGCCGTGGAGCCAGCATTCAATTTTGTATTCAGTAACTTCACCTTCGGATAAAGAAGCTTCTGCGTGGCTACACATATCAGAAACTGCAAATACTTCGCTGCCAACTCTAACTACGCATGCTTCTTTACTTCCGACCGAAACCTTCATCGGTTTACCTGGCGTCAAGTCAGTGAGCTGAATTGATGTTGTCATCTATGCGCCCACCTTCGCAAGCTGTTGATCTACTCGCTTCATTAATCGCTCTTCAACTTCCTCATTTCCAATTTTTGAAATGATTTCGCCAAAGAATCCCCGTGTGACTAGTCGGCGCGCTTCGGCCATCGGAATTCCGCGAGACATTAGATAGAAAAGCTGTTCATCATCAAATCTTCCAGTTGTGCTTGCATGGCCAGCGCCAACAATTTCACCGGTTTCAATCTCTAAATTGGGAACTGAGTCAGCTCTTGCGCCATCTGTTAAAAGTAGATTCTTGTTTAGCTCGTAGGTATCTGTTCCTTCGGCATTTCCTCGAATAAATACATCACCGATCCAAACGGTGCGGGCAGCTTCGCCAGCAAGAATTCCTTTATAAGTGACTCTTGACTTGCCATTAGGAATTCCATGTTCGACATGAACTCGGTGTTCTAGATGTTGGTCATCGGTAGCAAAGTAAAGTCCGAGCAACTCTGCGTTGCCACCCTGATCTGAATATTCAACTGTTGGAAGAAGTCTTACGAGAGAGCCACCAATCGTGACTGTGATTGAATTGAATGTAGCGTCCCGGCCAACGATTGCGTGATGTCTTCCTAAATGGACTGCGTTTTCATCCCATTCTTGCAAAGTGATAAAAGTGAATTGAGCGCCGGCTTCCAACTTAATTTCAATCTCTTCGCCAAGAATTGAGCTGCCTGCGTTTTCGACGATGACGGTCGCTTTACTATGTGCGCCCACCGTGATGACTGAACGAGAAAATTCTGTTTCGCCTTTAGCGCTCCGTTTCAAGAAAATAGGCTCGCTAATCACAGCTTCATTTTCAATCTTAAGGTGTGTCACAGTCTTTACTTCGGCACGCAGTCGTTGCACTACGGCATCGTCGCTCTTTGAGAGCGGAGCAATTTGATCAGCCGGAACCTGGCTAATTGAAAAACCTGGACGGGGCGCTCCAACTAAATCTATTGATACACGATCTAAGACTGAAGTTGTTGATTCATGTAGTCCGCCCAAGCGCTTCAAAGGTGTGAAACGCCAAGCCTCTTCACGACCAGTCGGTGTTAAGTAATTCGTTGGAAGTGACATTAACCCACCGCGCCTTCCATTTGGAGCTCAATCAAACGATTTAACTCAAGGGCATATTCCATTGGGAGTTCACGTGCGATTGGTTCAATGAATCCGCGAACAATCATCGCCATTGCCTCATCTTCAGTTAATCCACGTGACATCAAATAGAAAAGTTGATCATCGCTTACCTTGGAAACGGTAGCTTCGTGGCCCATTGAAACATCATCTTCTCGAACATCGACGTATGGATAGGTATCGGATCTAGAAATTGTGTCGACGAGAAGTGCATCGCATTTGACGGTGCTCTTGGAGTGATGAGCGCCTTCTTGAATTTGTACTAAGCCGCGATACGAAGTTCTTCCACCGCCTCTAGCAACAGATTTTGAAACGATAGTTGAAGAAGTAAAGGGAGCTGCGTGAACCATTTTTGCGCCAGCATCTTGATGTTGTCCTTCTCCTGCGAATGCGATTGAAAGAGTCTCTCCTTTTGCATGAGGTCCCATCATGAATACTGCTGGGTACTTCATAGTCACTTTGGAGCCGATATTTCCATCAATCCACTCCATGGTGGCACCTTCTGCACATGTTGCTCGTTTAGTTACCAAGTTGTAAACATTGTTAGACCAGTTCTGAATCGTCGTATAACGAACACGCGCATTTTTCTTCACAATGATTTCGACAACTGCTGAATGCAGTGAATCTGAAGAATAGATTGGGGCTGTGCAACCTTCTACATAATGTACATATGAACCCTCGTCAGCAATTATTAGAGTTCTTTCAAATTGGCCCATATTCTCTGTATTAATTCGGAAATAAGCCTGTAGCGGAATCTCTACATGTACACCTTTAGGAACATATATAAATGATCCACCTGACCAAACTGCTGTATTCAAAGCAGCAAACTTGTTATCACCAACTGGAATTACTGTTCCGAAATACTCTTTAAAGAGCTCTTCATGCTCACGTAAGCCAGTGTCGGTATCTAGGAATATAACGCCTTGCTCTTCAAGATCTTCACGAATTGAGTGATAAACAACTTCAGATTCATATTGTGCTGCAACGCCAGCGACGAGCCGCTGTCTTTCAGCTTCTGGAATACCCAACTTGTCATAAGTATTCTTAATATCTTCTGGTAACTCTTCCCATGATTTTGCCTGCTTCTCAGTGGAACGAACAAAGTATTTAATATTGTCGAAATCGATTGTAGTTAAGTCAGAACCCCAATTAGGTAATGGCTTTTTATCGAAAAGATTCAAGCCCTTAAGGCGGAGATCAAGCATCCACTGTGGTTCATTCTTCTTAGACGAAATATCCTTTACAACATCCTCATTTAGGCCACGCTTGCTCTGGGCGCCTGCTAAATCTTTATCAGCCCAGCCGTATTGATACTTGCCAATACCTTCTAGTTCGGGATGCGTTGTTTGGCTCATCGTCGTTACCCTTTTCTACTTGGGATTGATTTTTTCTTAGATCTAAGTCCTTGCAATTTGGAATTGGCGAAATTCTTATTTGGAATAAATGTTGTACAAACGCCATCTCCATGTGCGATTGTTGCCAATCTCTGGACATGCGTTCCAAGAATCTCTGAGAAAGCTTTCGTTTCTTCTTCGCATAGTTGTGGATAGACAGCAGCGACGTGTGCAATTGGGCAATGGTGCTGGCAGAGTTCGATTCCTACGCCGCGTTTATGTGTACTTGCCGCATAGCCTTCATCAGTTAAGAATTTAGAAAGCGCTGCTGCCTTATCTTCAAAGTTAAGTTGGCTGCCTTTTTTGGAATTACCTTCAGCCTTCCGATACATCTCATCTGCGCGATATTTTGCAAAGCCGTTTACAAGATTGGCTCCACCTTGATCCTCTAGATATCGAAGCGCTGCAACAGCCAAGTCATCGTAGGAATGTTCGAAATTCTCTCGACCTCGATCACTTAATACAAATACTTTGGATGGTCGGCCACGGAGTTTGGCGCTTCTAATGTGAGGTTCGCGCTCCTCTAAAATCCCATCTTCAATAAGGGAATCTAAATGTCGTCGGATACCTGCAGGAGTTAACTTCAATCTCTTAGCCAGAGCGACCGCAGTCGAGGGGCCAGATTCCAAGATGGTGCGCGCAACTAAATCTCGGGTCTTTAAATCGACTCCAGATTGGGTGGCTGTTTTCACAACGTAATTGTTGCGTAAATCGGCTACCGCTGCCACTCGAGCCTCGTAGGCTCTGCCTATGGCCATCGAATTGAAGGTTCCGTCGAGTCGATTCTTGAGATTTATCTCCTCAGCGATGGTCTTCACGCAATCTGCAATTGTCGTAACCGGCGCTTCGGTTCGATTAACTGGTTCAGGTCTTGGCTGCTCAACCTGGCCAGAATGTACCCCCGGTTCATATACCCCAACCCCTGACCAGCCGGAAGCGCCACTTCACGCATGGATCGAATTTGGAAATCGGCTACTTACTTTTGTACTTTTTATTAACGCACTTCTTTTAATGCTAGCGATTCTAAAAAATGGCAATTCAAAGGAGGTTAAGTCGCGATGGATACTTCTAGGCGCAATCCAAATTATTGGCATTTTGGCACAAGGTGTGCTCGGTGGCATTACTGTCCTCACAGGTTTGAATCCAGCAACCGTGGCTGCGCATTTCCTGCTTTCAATTCTCCTAATCGCAGCTGCCCTATCACTTAGACAACGCATTCATGGACGAGTTCCAACTTCACATTCGCTCAAACCATTAAGTAAACGATTAGCTCGATTACATTTGATTTTTACAATTCTCGTTATCGCTGCAGGGACAATTGTGACTGGTAGCGGACCTCATGCTGGAGATAGCGCGGCAGAGAGATTTAACCTGGATGCGCGAACGATGTCCTGGATTCATGCCGATCTTGTTATCGCTCTCTTGGGAATCACTCTTGCCCTCCTTATTGCACTTAACTTAAGTGAAGTATCTGAAACTAAGGCTGAGATGGGGCGATCTGTCCAGCTCTTTCTCGTAGTCTCCTTAGCGCAAGGAGCCTTGGGCTACATCCAATATTTCACCGGGCTGCCGGAATTGATAGTCGGATTCCACATATTTGGGGCTATTATCGTGTGGCTATCAGCTTGGAATATTGCAATTAAAGGTAATGTCCTTTCCCGATCATGATGAAAAACGCGGTATCGAATCTTCCTGATTGGACCGATCTAGACGATCGAGCTGTAGCAATTGCCAGAGCTCTTGCTATGGATTCGGTGCAACGAGTCGGTAATGGCCATCCCGGCACGGCAATGTCACTGGCACCAGTTGCGTACACGCTCTTTCAGAGAATTCTTAAGCATGATCCAACTGATCCGGAATGGATTGGTCGAGATCGTTTCATACTCTCTTGTGGGCACTCCTCATTAACTTTATATATTCAACTTTTATTTAGCGGTTATGGATTAAGCATTGATGACTTGAAGTCATTTAGAACTTGGGGATCGCTAACTCCTGGCCACCCAGAATATGGACATACAAAGGGTGTTGAAACCACGACGGGACCGCTCGGCCAAGGTATTGCAAACGCTGTTGGTATGGCGATGGCAGCTCGATATAAACATGGACTCTTTGATCCAGAAAGTGATTTTGAAAATAGTCCTTTTGGACACAACATCTGGGTGATTTGTAGCGATGGCGATGTGCAAGAAGGAGTAAGTGCAGAAGCATCATCCCTTGCCGGAACCCAAGCCCTTGGAAATCTAAAGGTTATTTATGATGACAACCGGATATCGATCGATGGTGATACTCACAATGCTTTTACCGAAGATGTAAGTGCAAGATATAGATCTTATGGTTGGAATGTTATTGAGGTTTCAGCTAAGTCAGATGGCGATGTAGATCGAAGCGCGCTCGAGAGAGCAATGATTGAAGCTGTTGCGGTTAATGACAGGCCAACATTAATTCGTCTACAAAGCGTCATTGCCTGGCCGGCGCCTAAGGCGAGGAATACCGCTAAATCTCATGGTTCTGCTCTTGGGAAAGAAGAGGTTGCCGCTACAAAGATTGAATTAGGTTTACCTGCAGAAGATTTCTACTTTCCAACAGAAATCGAGTCTCATGTCCGTAAATTGATAGAGCGAAATAGAGAGTTCCGCGCTCAATGGGATACGCGATATGAAAATTGGCGCTCTGCAAATCCAAAGGCAGCGGCACTTCTCGATCGAATGCAAGCAAATGGTCTACCTGAAAACTGGAAAGAGTTAATACCTGTTTTCGAAAATGGTAAAGAGGTAGCAACCAGAAAAGCATCGGGCGAAGTAATTAATAAATTAGCGACCGCATTCCCTGAGATGCTTGGCGGTTCTGCGGACTTGGCCGAGAGCAACAACACAACCATCGAAGGCGGTGGTGCTTTTCTACCAAGCTCATCGAAGATGGATGGAGCTAATCCTTTTGGTAGAAATATTTTCTTTGGAATTCGCGAGCACGCAATGGGAGCAATCATTAATGGCATGGCCCTCCATGGTGGCCTTCGCCCCTTTGCCGGCACTTTCTTAGTATTTAGTGATTACATGAGAGGTGCAGTCAGGCTTTCAGCATTAATGCAACTCCCTGTTACTTTTATTTGGACCCACGATTCAATTGGTCTCGGTGAAGATGGTCCAACTCATCAACCTATCGAGCATCTAGCCTCGTTACGTGCAATGCCAGGTTTAGATGTAATTCGCCCTGCTGATGCAAATGAAGTTGCCATAGCCTGGCAACAGATTTTGATAAATCGAAAACCTGCAGCACTAATTCTCTCCCGCCAAAATTTGCCAGTAATTGATCGATCAAAATTCAATACAGCTGATCTTGCGTCAAAAGGTGCATACCCACTTCTGAAGATCAATGATCCTGAAGTAATCCTGATTGCTACCGGATCCGAAGTTGCGCTAGCGCTTGCCGCTGCAGAGCAATTGAATTCGGCTGGAATTAAATGTGAAGTAGTCAGTGCAATATCGCTGGAATGGTTTGAAAGAGAAAGTCAGAGTTATCGCGATTCAGTTCTTCCGTCAAAGGTGAAAGCCCGGGTAAGCATTGAAGCAGGCGTCCGCCAAGGATGGCGCGAATATGTCGGAGATAATGGCGAAATACTCTCCTTGGATCATTTTGGTGCTTCAGCTTCACATACAAAGCTCTTCTCAGAATTTGGATTTACAGTAGAAAATGTAATAGCCGCGGCAAAACGGTCAATCGAAAAGTCTCGAAATAAGTAGGACCCTCTAAATGTCACTTGAGAAAGTTTCAGAAGCTGGAGTCTCAATCTGGCTCGATGACCTGTCGAGAGAACGTTTCCATAAAGGTGGCAACGCAACTTATCTTCCTGATCTAGTTTCGACGAGCCATGTCGTGGGAGTAACCACGAATCCTGCAATTTTCTCCTCGGCAATCTCCAATTCTTCACTCTATCGAGATGACATAAAGGAACTCTCCCAAAAAGGATTAAGTGCTGAGGAAATTATTACTGAGTTAACCACATCAGATGTTCGAAGAGCATGTGAGATTTTTATGCCGATTTACGAAGCAACCAACGGTGTGGATGGTCGAGTTAGCATTGAAGTTGATCCGAGATTGGCACGATCCACCGAAGAAACAATTTCGCAGGCTAAATATTTATGGAATAAAGTTGCCATGCCAAATGTCTTAATCAAAGTGCCAGCAACGGTGGAGGGCCTGGATGCCATCCGATCCTTAACTGCCTCTGGAATAAGTATCAATGTAACAATTATTTTTTCGGTAAAGCGTTATCAAGAAGTTCTCGAAGCTTTCCTTCTCGGATTGGAAGAGCGCGTTGCCTCCGGATTAGATATCTCTGGTATTCACTCCGTGGCATCTTTCTTTGTAAGTAGGGTTGATACTGAAATTGATGGCCGGCTCACATCTACAGGAAATGAAGGTTTACGTGGAATCGCTGCCTTAGCAAACGCCAGACTCGCCTACCAGCATTTCGCGCAAGTTAGAGATAGCGCTCGATGGCAGAAACTCTCCGAAAGAAGTGGAAATCTCCAAAGACCTTTATGGGCATCAACTGGCGTAAAGGATCCAACTTATGATCCAACGATGTACGTTTTAGATTTAGTTGCAGAAGAGACTGTTAATACGATGCCAGAGAATACTTTGGACGCGGTCCGTGCAAGTGAGAAATTTAGAGGCAACACTATCCACGGCACATATAACTCTGCCAAGGATCATCTCGACCTCCTAAAGAAAATATCAATCGATATCGAAGAAGTTGCAGTTAAGTTAGAAAATGAAGGAATCGAAAAATTTATTAAACCTTGGAACGAGTTGATTTCAGCTGTTGAGCGAGCCTCGCTTGCTTAAAGTTTCGGGCTTCAATACAAATGCGCAAAATTTGGCAGCGCTAAATGAGATAACTATTCGGTTAGCAGCGAAAGATCCAACACTTTGGGGCGAATCAGCTGCAAAGGAAGCTTCCGTTAGATTGGATTGGATCGATTTACCCGAGAGTTCTAGAGCGCTCCTTCCCAAACTTGATGCACTATCAGCATGGTCGCGCGCACTTGGTCATAAGCATTTCATTTTATGCGGAATGGGTGGCTCATCACTTGCACCTGAAGTTATAGCCGCGCATCATCAGAAGGAACTAACTGTCCTGGATTCGACTAATCCTGATCAAGTTGCTGCCGCGCTCGCTTTAGATTTGAAGAAGACCTGCATAATCATCGCTTCCAAATCTGGTAGCACAATCGAAACATCATCACAGCGTTCGTTATTTGTTGAAGAATTAGCCAAACTTAATTTACCGCTATCGGAGCATCTAGTAGTCGTTACAGATCCGGGAAGTTTATTGGAAACTTTTGCCAACGAAGTTGGAGCTCAGTTAGTACTGGCAAACCCTAAGGTTGGCGGCAGATTTAGTGCTCTTAGCGCCTTTGGATTGGTGCCGGCCGCGCTAATCGGTGTCGATGTTTCAATTCTTTTAGATGATGCCTTGATGGCGGCTGAAAGTTTTGCTGAAAAGGATTCATCTGTCGTCCAGGTGGCTGCTGCATTAGCTCAACCAGAGTCGCAATATCCGGAGTTCTTCGATAAGAATTCAAATGTTCCCGGAATTGCCGATTGGATCGAACAGCTAATTGCAGAATCGACCGGTAAGGACGGAGTTGGAGTCCTGCCAGTAGTTTTGCATGAAAGCAAAGATGTTACAGCGCAGACTATTCAATTCTTGGAAAACAATGGGAGATATATTTCTGGCCCGTTAGGCGCTCAATTTATTTTTTGGGAATGGGTTACGGCTTTACTTTGCTATCTATTAAAGGTTGACCCATTCAATCAACCCAATGTAACTGAGGCTAAGGACCTTACAAATAAATGCTTATCTGGTGACTTAGATGATCAGCTTCCAGTATTTGAAGATGAGAACATGGAAATTTATGCTCCTAGAAAAATGGATAACTTAGGCGATTATCTGGAGTTGCTAAATGCTGGTTCTTACATCGCTGTGATGGCTTACCTTAATCGGCCAAAACAGAGCGAAGTGATTGAACTTCAAACGCTCTTGGCGAGGCGATTTAAGAAACCAGTCACCTTCGGCTGGGGACCGCGTTTCCTTCACTCAACCGGTCAATTTCATAAAGGCGGACCGCTGGTCGGAGCTTTTCTACAACTTACCTCTGAGTTTGAACATGAGGTTTTAATTCCTGGTGCAAGTTATGACTTTGCAGAGTTGATCAATGCACAAACAAGCGGAGATTATGCAGCTCTAGCGGGTAGAAATCTCCCTGTAGTGCGAATACATCTAAAGAATGAAGCAATAGCGATTACAAAAATAAAGCAAGTTATTTCTTAAATTACTCTTCGTCTTCTGCTTGTAACTTCTTAAGAGCTGCATCAAGAATCTTCTTTGCCTCTGCCTCTGTCCTACGTTCCTTTACATAAGCTAGATGCGTTTTATAAGGCTCATTCTTTAATGGTGATGGCGGATTATTTTTATCTCGTCCAGCCGGGAAACCACATCTTGGGCAGTCCCATTCAGCTGGAATCTCAACAGATCCATCATCAGCAAATGATGGTTTTGTTTCATGACCGTTTAGGCACCAATAGGAAATTCGAAAACGTGCAATAGCTTCGCCGCGTTCGGCTTCACCCATTGGACCCGCGCCAACGCGCGAACCTCGGATTGCGCTACCACCAGCCATCTTTCCTCCTAAGAATTTATTTAAGTACTAAACCAAGTGCGATAACTGAAGAGAACCAGAGGCCACCGACGACAATCGTGATTCGGTCCAAATTCTTTTCAACAACAGAAGAACCGCCATAAGTAGAGGAGAGACCGCCACCAAATAGGTCAGAGAGTCCACTTCCCTTCCCTTTATGCAAGAGAACCAAGAGGATCATCAATACGCTGGTTATAACTAGAGCTATCGATAAAGCTAAAGCCAATTCTCGCTCCTTCTTCGGTTACTGAGGGGGTAAGTCTACCGCTAAATGAATCTCTAGATGACTCTATGGAACTTGCAGATACGAGCAAATTCTTCCGGTTCAAGGCTGGCGCCGCCGACAAGCGCGCCATCGATATCAGGTTGTCTCATAATGTCCACGATATTTGCAGATTTAACAGAGCCGCCATAAAGGATTCGTGCGTTCTCTGAAATCTCTTCGCTTCCAATCTGAACCAGTGCTTTACGAATGGCTCCGCAAACTTCCTGCGCATCTTCTGGGGTTGCTGTTTTTCCAGTTCCAATCGCCCAGACCGGTTCATATGCGAAGACAATCTTTTTCAAATCTGGTTTATGTAAGCCCTTGAGCCCAGACTTAAGTTGATCCAAAACATATTTAACATGAGCGCCAGTTTCTCTAATCGACAGCTCTTCACCGATGCAGAAAATCGGCACCATTTCATTTGCTAGCACAGCTCGCAATTTTCGATTTAGTAGCTCATCACTTTCAACGTGAATTGCGCGTCGTTCAGAATGTCCCACTATTACAAATGTGCAATCCAGTTTCTTCAACATTGAACCTGAAATATCGCCTGTAAATGCTCCTGATTTCTCTGGAGAAATATCTTGAGCGCCATATGAGATGCGCAACCGATCGCCATCAACGAGAGTTTGAACTGAACGAAGATCAGTAAAGGGAGGGAAAACGGCTACATCTACAGCTTCAAAATCTTTTTCTTCAAGTGAATATGCGAGTTTCTGGGTAACCGCGATCGCTTCTAAGTGATTGAGGTTCATCTTCCAATTGCCAGCAATTAGAGGTCTACGCACGCTTCCACTCTTCTCTCATTTGTTTGGCCATAATTCTTATTGCAAGGCGATAAGGCCCGGCAATTCCTTGCCCTCAAGATACTCGAGAGATGCTCCTCCGCCGGTCGATATGTACCCAAAGTCGCTATCTTTAAATCCAAGTTTGCGAACAGCAGCAGCTGAATCACCGCCACCGACAACAGATAATCCATTTACCTTCGTTAGCGCTTTGGCAATCTTTCGAGTTCCTTCGGCAAAATTTGAAAACTCAAAAACTCCCATCGGGCCATTCCAAAAAACAGTTGCGGAACTCTCGATAGCCGCGGCAAATCTTTCTGAGCTATCTGGGCCGATATCAAGCCCAATCTGGTCAGATGGAATCTCGGCAACCGAAACTACTTTTGGCAGTTCGTCAGCAAAACTTGGAGCTACCACAACATCAGTTGGCAATAATATTTCTACACCTAAATCTTTCGCTTTTTTTAGAATTTCATTTACTGTTTCTAATGAATCTAATTCAAGGAGAGATTTTCCTACTTCATATCCAGTTGCTTTAAGAAATGTAAATACCATTCCCCCACCAATGGCGATCCGATCAACTTTTTGAAGCAAATTGGTAATGACACCGATTTTGTCCGAAACCTTGGCGCCGCCCAGCACGACTGTGTAAGGACGAGCAGGATTAACTGTCAATTGCTGTAACACCGAAACCTCGGCTGCAATTAATTTTCCAGCTGCATGAGGCAAAATTTTTGCAAGTTCGAAGACTGATGCATGTTTTCTATGCACTGCACCAAAGCCATCACCGACATAGAAATCTCCAAGCTTTGCCAGAGTCTCGGCAAGCGCTCTTCGTTCACTTTCCTCCTTAGAAGTTTCAGCGGATTCGAAACGAATATTTTCTAAAAGGAGTATTTCGCCAGACTTTAAGTTTTCTGCCAACGTACTAGTGTTCGAGCTTGTCACATCATCGGCAAACTCAACATTCTTACCCAGCAACTCTGAGAGTCGATCGGCAATTGGGCGCAGTGATAATTCAGGTTTACGCTCACCTTTTGGACGACCGAGATGAGCGCAAATAACTAATGAAGCGCCAGAGTCCAATATCAATTTGATGGTTGGTAATGAAGCTCTGATTCTGCCATCGTCAGTAATGACAAGTTTCCCGTTATCACTTTTAGCAAGAGGAACGTTGAGATCACATCTTAGAAAAACCCGCTTGCCAGTGATGACTTCGGGTTTGAGTTCAGCCAACAATGGTTAGAGTGACTTTCCAATGAAAGTCATCAAATCAACTAATCGGTTGGAGTAACCCCATTCGTTGTCATACCAAGAAGCAACTTTTACCTGATTTCCAATTACCTTGGTAATCCCAGCATCGAAGATGCTTGAGTGTGGATCAGTGACAATATCAGCTGAAACAATTGGATCTTCGGTATACCGAAGGATGCCCTTTAGCTCTCCTTCTGCAGCCTTCTTCATCGCCGCATTAACTTCCGCAGCAGATGTCTCCTTGGATACTTCAACAGTTAAATCTGTAATTGAACCTGTTGGGACTGGAACTCTAAGTGCATAGCCATCCAATTTTCCTTTAAGTTCCGGAAGGACCAGGCCAATAGCCTTTGCTGCTCCAGTGGATGTTGGGATGATATTGGTTGCTGCGGCACGCGCTCTACGAAGATCCTTATGTGGAAAATCTAATATAACTTGATCATTTGTATATGCATGGACAGTCGTCATAAAGCCTTTAACGATGCCAAAGTTTTCATGAAGGACTTTTGCCATCGGAGCTAAGCAATTCGTTGTACATGAAGCATTAGAAATAATCTTATGTTTTGCTGGATCATAAGCAGAATCATTTACTCCGAGTACGAGAGTTACATCCTCATCTGTTGCAGGTGCGGAAATGACTACTTTTTTAGCGCCGCCAGTGAGGTGCTTTGCTGCATCAGAGGCTTTGGTAAATCTTCCAGTCGATTCAATGACGATATCTGCGCCAACTGAACCCCAAGGCAATGCTGCAGGATCTTTCTCGGCAAATACCCGAATCTTCTTACCACCGATTGTCAAAGAAGAATCATCAAAAGTTACTTCTTTGTTTAATCTTCCGAGGATTGAATCGTATTTAATCAGGTGCGCCAAAGTATCGATGCTCGTTAAATCATTAACCGCGACAATTTCAATCTTTGCATCTGATGCAATAACTGCGCGGAGAAAATTACGGCCAATACGGCCAAAACCATTAATTCCAACCTTAACCATCGAAAACCTCGTTCTAAAGATTTAATGCCACAACGCCGTGGGATTGAATTCTATCAACGGAAAAGTATCTTAGTTGAGCAGATCTGGTGTTAACCCTGCCTCAGTATCTGGGATTCCCAATTCCGAGGCGCGCTTATCTGCCATCGCAAGCAATCTTCGGATTCGACCTGCAATCGCATCTTTCGTCATTGGCGGTGAAGCCAGAGAGCCTAATTCCTCAAGGCTCGCCTGTCCGTGATTAATTCGTAACTCTCCTGCTTCCCGAAGATGGCCAGGAATCTCATCACCGAGAATTTCTAAAGCGCGTTGAACTCTTGCAGAAGCGGCAACTGCAGCGCGTGCAGATCTCCGAAGATTTGCATCGTCAAAATTTGCCAATCGATTTGCAGTTGCACGAACCTCACGTCGCATTCTTCGTTCTTCCCATGCAAGAACGCTTTCATGTGCACCCAACCTTGTTAGTAGTACACCAATTGCATCGCCATCACGAATAACAACACGATCAACGCCGCGCACTTCTCGTGCCTTTGCTGTAATTCCTAATCTTCGTGCCGCGCCAACAAGTGCTAAAGCTGCTTCAGGGCCAGGACAGGTAATTTCAAGTGCGGATGAACGACCAGGCTCTGTTAATGAACCGTGAGCTAAAAATGCACCACGCCAGGCAGCTTCGGCATCACAAACGCCAGCAGAGACAACTTGTGGCGGTAAACCTCTAACCGGACGAGCATTTGAATCGACTAAGCCAGTTTGGCGCGCTAACGCATCACCATCTTTAATAACTCGCACTAAATAGCGACTTCCCTTACGAAGGCCGCCAGCGCTAATAACAGCGAGATCAGATTCGTGTCCATAGATATCGCCAATATCTTTACGAACTCTACGTGCAGCTTGGGCTGTATCTAATTCAATTTCAACCATAATTTTGCCAGCTGTTAAATGAAGTCCACCAGCAAATCTCAAGATTGAAGAGACTTCAGCTTTTCTACAACATGGTTTAGAGACAGATAATCGACTCAATTCGTCTTTTACCGAAGCGGTCATTGCCATGAGCGTTATCTAATCACTTCACTCGCAATAATGTTGCGGAATTCAGAAAATAATTTTTCGTGATCATGCTGATTACTGCCTGGATTCGTTGCGAGATCGCTCACAATTAAAGTACCGCCCATCTCTTTCAATATCGCAGAGAGTTCTTGAAAAGCACCTTGAGATGTAGTAATGGAATGATCAGCAAGAGCGAAGTCACAAGTTAACTGCGGTGCAAATTTACGGAGCACCTTCAAATGATCCGCAGGCGAGGTCCCGGCAAGCTCATCGCCACTCATATTGCTATTTGCATCTAAGTTAAGGACCAAGATCTTTCTTGCAGTCGATTTGTAGATAGCCTCACGTTGAGAAGATAAGAGAAAATGAGGAAGAACGCTTGAGAACCAAGAACCAGGACCAAAAATCAACCAATCAGCATCTGCGATTGCCTGAATTCCTTCCGTTGTAGGCATCGCCGAATCTGGCAGAAGCTGTAAATCTTCTAAGGAGCCTTTGGCTATAGCTACCTCCTTCTGACCTCTTACAACTTGCATTCCTTGCCAAGTGCGAAAAGTTCCCTCAATATCTAATGGCTCATTAGACATAGGCAAAACTCGACCTACAACCTTTAGTAACTCGCCAACTTTTTCTAATCCTTTTACGGGATCGATCTCTCTATCCCAAAGTGCAGAAAGAAGTAGGTTACCTATTGCATGTCCATTCAAATCACCATCTGAAGTAAATCGATATTGCATTAAATCGGCCCAGCTTCTGCCCCATTCATCATCGGCACAGAGCGCCGCGAGCGCCATTCGAAGATCGCCAGGAGGTAAGGAATTAAATTCTTTTCTCAATCGACCACTTGAACCGCCATTATCTGCAACAGTAACTATCGCCGTAATATCTATGGGAAGCATTCGAAGCGCTCGCAGAGTTGCTGCCAGACCATGTCCGCCGCCAAATGCCACAACCTTTGTCTCGGTCATTTCTAAATTAACGTTCGCGTCCTAAATCACGGTGAATTGCATGGGCCGAAACTTCCCCATCTTTTGCAACAGTCATTCCATTTAATCGTTTTGCAAGCTCTTCAGCTATTGCAACACTTCTATGTTTGCCTCCGGTACATCCAATGGCCAGAGTTATAAATTTCTTACCCTCATGGAGATAACCCCGTGCGATACTTTCAAACATTGCAACATATCGATCTAAGAATTCTGGAACTTCTGCCGCACTTAGCACTGCTTTGCTGACATCCGAATCCAAACCATTCTTAGGACGTAACTCAGGCTGCCAATGCGGATTAGGAATGAATCGACAATCCATAACCAAGTCTGCATCTGCTGGGATTCCAAATTTGTACCCGAACGAAAGAAGATTCACTTTCAATGATGCAAGTGAGCCACTTTGAAAGAGCTCATTAATTTTTCTCTCTAACTGATGAATATTCAGTTGAGAAGTATCAACGACCAGATCTGCGCCTGCTCTCAAATCGTGAAGTTTGGTTCGTTCTCGCTCAATTCCATCCAAGATTCGATCATTTCCTTGGAGCGGATGAGGTCTTCTCGATGATTCGAATCGACGAATCAATACTTCATCCGCAGCGTCGACAAAGACAATTTTTCGAATTACCCCACGCTCTGCTAATTCAGCAAGTGCTCTATTGAGTTGATCGAAAAATTGGCGCCCGCGAACATCAATTACAACGGCGACAGAATCGCTAGTTTGTTCTGTCAACTCAAGAAGTGCCCCGAGAAGTTGTGGCGGCAAATTATCAATTACATACCAGCCAGCATCTTCCATTGAATGAGCTACTGTCGAACGACCAGCGCCGCTCATTCCGGTAATTACTACAACTTCCCTTGTCATGGCTTAATCATGCTATCCATGTCAAGGACCTTCATTCTTAATTTCACCGGTGGTTGTGTCAATCTGATAGGACGAATTCTCTATAGCGAGCGCTTCGAAGATTGCAGACGCTGTTTTTTCACCGATTCCAGGGACCGCAGCAACCTGCTCTAGATTGCTTTTACGTAGTTCTGCTATCGATCCAAAATGTTCAAGCAATGATAAGCGCCGTGTTTCTCCGAGTCCAGGAACCTCATCTAGTAGAGATTCGAGCATTAACTTGGAACGCTTTGAACGATGGAAAGTAATTGCAAATCTATGAGCCTCATCTCGAATTCGCTGAACTAGATAGAGCGATTCGCTATTTCTCGGTAGAACAACTGGATAGGTCCTATCTGGAAACCAAATTTCCTCTAGCCGTTTAGCCAACCCAACAAGTGCCACATCCGTAATTCCTAATTCAGCCAGAGCGCGTGCAGCTGCATTTACTTGTCCTCTTCCGCCGTCAACAATTACAAGTTGTGGCGGATACGCAAACTTTGGCTTCGCACTTCCAGCAATTTCACTTAACTCCAAATCCTTTTCAGCCAAGTAGCGCTTAAATCTCCGAGTGATTACATGATGCATCGCTCTTGTATCATCAAATTTCTCTTTATCATCAATGCCAAATCTTCGATAATCACTCTTCTTTGGTTGTCCATCCTCGAATACGACCATAGATGCAACGACCGAAGTTCCTTGGATATTCGAGATATCAAAACATTCAATTCGCAGTGGGAGCTGCTCCAAATCCAGCGCGGCAGCAAGCTCTTCAAGCGCTCTTCCAGAGACGCCAGCATCATTTGCTCGCTTACTTAAGAACTGAATCAAAGATTGCTGGGCATTTCTCTTTACCGTGTTGAGGATTTCAACTTTTTCGCCACGTTCTGGGATTGTTATATCAACTCTGTGGCCAGATCGAGTCGATAACAATTCTTCCAAATTTGCTAAATCTGGAATAGAGATATTTAAGTAGATATCTTTTGGCGTCTCTGAATCTCGATAAATCAAGTCGAGCGTCGCACCTAAGAGATCTTGCTCATCTAGCAGGTTCGATCTATCTATGATCCAGGAACGCGAACCAACCACCCTTCCAAATCTGACTTTGAAAATTGAAGCCGCCGAATGAGTTATATCGTCATGTAAGGCAATGAAATCTCCAGTTATCGAATCTGATATCGCAGCTTCACTGGATTCACTCGCGACTTCAAGGGCTCGAAGGCGGTCACGAATCTTGGCGGCTCTTTCGAAATCTTCATCGGCAGAAGCCTTTGCCATAGCTTCTTTTAGATGAGATTCGATGTCGTTTCCGCCTTGCTCCATAAACTTAATCAATCGATTAACTAACTCTCGATGTTCCGTTTCAGTAACGCGAGAGACGCATGGCGCTGAACATTTTCCGATATCGCCAAGCAAGCAATGTCTCATGCTTCGTTTTGCTTTCTCAAAATTACTCGAAGAGCATGAGCGGATTGGGAATGTTTCCAGCAACAAATCGTAAGTAGTACGTAGCGCCCAAGAATGAGCGTAGGGTCCGAAATACTTAATACCTTTAATCTTCTCTTTTCGCGTAATGAAGATTCTTGGAAACTCTTCCTTAACGCTTATAGCAAGAAACGGATAAGACTTGTCGTCTTTAAATTGCACGTTAAATGGTGGGTTCTCCTCCTTGATCCACGTGAATTCAAGTTGCAGGGCTTCTACTTCAGTATCAACCAAAGTCCAATCAACGCGACTGGCAGCTTTTACAAGCCTCTCTGTTTTCTCAGAAACAGTCTTCTGAAAGTAAGAATTGAGGCGATTCTTCAGAGACTTAGCCTTACCTACATATAGAACTTTTCCCGCTTCGTCAAAGAATCTATACACGCCCGGTTCATCAGGAATAACGGAAGGGCGATAACTGATTTCCATTTTTCTTCTACTTATTCTTTAGAGCGCTTGCCAAGAATTTTCCGGTATAGCTTGATTTATCCTTTGCCACGAATTCAGGCGTTCCTTCAACGATTACAGTACCGCCTCCAGAACCGCCTTCGGGGCCAAGATCTATAACCCAATCTGCAGATTTGATTACATCTAAATTATGTTCAATTACAACTACGGTATTTCCAGAATCGACTAAGCGCTGTAAAACCATAAGAAGCTTTCGGACATCTTCGAAGTGCAGACCAGTGGTTGGTTCGTCTAGCACGTAAATCGTTCTTCCGGTAGAGCGACGTTGTAATTCCGTTGCTAGTTTTACTCGTTGCGCTTCCCCACCAGAGAGAGTTGGCGCCGATTGACCGAGTCGCACATATCCAAGTCCAACATCACATAAAGTTTTTAGGTATCTATGAATCGCTGGAATTGATTCAAAGAATTCAGTCGCCCTCTCAATTGGCATATCCAGAACTTCAGAAATGGTCTTTCCTTTGTAATGGACTTCCAAAGTTTCTCGGTTGTAGCGAGCGCCATGGCAAACTTCACAGGGAACATAAACGTCAGGTAAGAAATTCATTTCGATTGTTATCGTGCCGTCACCAGCACAGTTTTCGCATCTACCGCCTTTGACGTTAAATGAGAATCTTCCCTGCTGATAACCGCGAATTTTGGCTTCATTAGTCTCAGCAAATAGCGCACGAACTTTGTCGAAGACCCCAGTATATGTTGCAGGATTGGATCTTGGAGTTCTACCAATCGGCGATTGGTCCACATGTACAACTTTGTCTAACTGCTCAATCCCGGTAATGGTGCGATGTCTGCCAGGAACGATTCGAGCACCATTTAACTTATTCGCAAGAACCGAATAAAGGATGTCATTTACTAAGGTTGATTTTCCTGATCCACTCACTCCTGTTACAGATACAAAGAGTCCCAATGGAATAGTTACATCAATCGACTTTAGATTATTCTCTTTAGCTTCTTTTATTACCAGAGATTTCTTTCCATTGAACTCTCGGCGCTTCTTTGGTACTTCAATTTGAGTCCGACCTGAGATATATGAACCGGTAATCGACCTTTTTGAGTTAATGAGCTCTTCCAGACTGCCTGAGACAACTATCTCGCCACCATGCTCTCCGGCGCCAGGTCCAATATCAACTACCCAATCCGCAGTACGGATAGTCTCTTCGTCATGTTCAACAACAATTAAGGTGTTCCCTAAATCTCGTAAATGAGTCAAAGTTTCAATTAGGCGTTTGTTATCTCTCTGGTGCAAACCGATAGATGGCTCATCCAAAACATAAAGGACTCCAACTAATCCAGAACCAATCTGTGTCGCCAATCGAATTCGTTGCGCCTCGCCTCCAGATAGAGATGCTGCAGGTCTGGCGAGAGTTAGATACTCCAGACCTACATCTAAAAGGAATCCCAGACGCGCGTTAACCTCTTTCATAACGCGCTCTGCAATCTTGGCTTCTCTTGAACCAAGTTTTATCTCTTTAAGGAATTTTGCGCATTCATCAATAGAGAGTTCGCAGATTTCAGCAATATTTTTGCCAGATAGGGTAACTGCCAAAACTTCTGGTTTTAATCTCGTTCCTTTACATACCGGACAAGGAGTTTCGCGCATATACGCTTCGTATTTTTCTCGGCTGTAATCGCTATCAGTTTCGCTATGCCGTCTTTCAATAAATGGTTTTACTCCTTCAAAACCCGTCGAGTAACTTCGAACTCGACCGTACCGATTCTTATACTTAACGTGAACTTCATACTCGTAGCCATTTAAAATCGCTTCTCTAGCTTTTGCCGAGAGTTTTTTCCATGGAGTATCCAGAGAGAATTTGATGTCCTTGGCAAGGGCTTCCAATAGATTTAAGAAATACTCTGAAGATTGACCGCCAGACCATGGCGCGATGGCGCCTTCATTTATTGAGATTTCATCATCCGGAATTATCAATTCCTCGTCAACTTCAAGTTTTGATCCAATTCCTGTGCATTCTGGACAGGCGCCAAATGGGGAGTTAAAGGAAAATGATCGTGGTTCCATCTCTTGAATTGATATTCCGCAATCATGGCAAGCGAGAAGTTCGCTATAGGTTCGTTCTTTCTCCGATTTCTCTTTCGCTTCGACAAATTCCAGCGTAACTAGACCGTTGGCTAACTTGAGTGCAGTTTCGATTGAGTCCGTTAATCTCTGCTTGGATTCAGATTTAGCAGTCAAGCGATCGATAACTGCTTCGATTGTGTGCTTCTCTTGCTTCTTTAACTTTGGCGGATCACTTAGTTGAATCGTCACCCCATCAACGCGAGCTCTTGAGTAGCCTTGAGCAGCAAGATCTTTAAAGAGATCAGCGAATTCACCCTTTCTAGCTCTAATTATTGGTGCAAGAACTTGAAATTTTGTCTCTGGAGGAAGGGCGAGTATTTGATCAACAATGTTCTGCGGAGTTTGCTTTGCGATTGGTTTTCCGCATTTTGGACAGTGTGGTTTTCCTGCTCTTGCAAACAATAAACGTAAATAATCATAAACTTCGGTGATCGTTCCGACAGTTGATCGAGGATTTCTATTGGTCGATTTCTGGTCAATTGAGACCGCAGGTGAAAGACCCTCAATAAAATCTACATCTGGCTTATCCATCTGACCGAGAAATTGTCTTGCGTAAGCAGAGAGGGACTCAACGTATCTGCGCTGGCCTTCAGCAAAAATTGTGTCAAAAGCAAGAGATGATTTGCCGGAACCGCTCAAGCCTGTAAAGACGATGAGGGCGTTTCTCGGTAAATCAATTGAAACGTTTTTGAGGTTGTGCTCCCTGGCGCCTCTAACTACTAAACGATCAGCGCTCATTTCACTCCCCCTTCATCCATACTTCTAAGTTCTCGCTTCAACTCACGAATTTCATCTCGCAACCGAGCGGCCAGTTCAAATTGAAGTTCGGCGGCAGCATTTCTCATCTGCTCAGTAAGCGAATCTATTAAACCGAGTAGCTCTGCGCGCGGTAAGGCTACGAGTGATTTTGCATGTACGCCAACTGGCGTTTCGCTGGCTCCCCGCTTTCCAGTTGGAATCAGTTTCGCCGTATCTTCACTCTCTTTTTCAATCAAATCTGTGATATCGGCAATTTTCTTTCGCAATGGCGCGGGGTCAATTCCATGTTCTTTGTTATAGGACTCTTGCTTTGCGCGGCGGCGATTGGTTTCATCAATAGCATTCTTCATCGAATCTGTCAGATTGTCGCCATACATATGCACTTCACCAGAGACATTTCGAGCCGCTCGGCCAATAGTTTGAATGAGCGAACGTGTGGATCTCAAAAATCCTTCTTTATCGGCATCCAGAATTGCTACAAGAGAGACTTCCGGTAAATCTAAACCCTCACGAAGAAGGTTAATTCCGATCAGAACATCATATTCGCCTAATCTTAATTCGCGGAGTAATTCAACGCGACGCAAGGTATCTACTTCTGAATGTAAATATCGAACTCTTATACCGGCATTTGTAAAGTAATCAGTTAAATCCTCAGCCATTTTCTTAGTAAGAGTAGTAACAAGTATTCGCTCATTTCGATCTGCGCGAATCTTTATCTCGCCCATTAAATCGTCAATCTGATTCTTCGTTGGCTTCAAAACTATCTTTGGATCGACAAGTCCTGTCGGCCTAATTACCTGCTCTACGTAGATACCCTTAGTTTGTTCCAGTTCATATGGCCCAGGCGTTGCGGAGAGATAAATTTTCTGAGGCGTTCGCTCTAGAAACTCTGTAAAGGTCAATGGTCGATTATCCAGCGCACTCGGCAATCTAAATCCGTGTTCCACGAGTGTTCGTTTACGAGAAGCATCTCCTTCTTGCATCGCTCCAATTTGAGGTACGGTGATGTGAGATTCATCTATGACACAGAGAAAGTCTTCTGGAAAATAATCTAATAAACAGTTTGGTGGTGATCCAACATCTCGACCATCAATATGCCTAGAGTAATTTTCAATTCCAGAGCAGAAACCGAGTTGGGAAATCATTTCCAAATCAAATTGAGTCCGCATGCGAAGGCGCTGCGCTTCCAATAATTTGTTCTGACGTTCTAACTCTTGGAGTCTTGTACCCAATTCAGATTCAATCTGGGAGATTGCTCGTTTCATAGTCTCAGGACTTGCCGAATAATGCGTAGCTGGAAATATAAAGACTTCATTTGCTTCGTTGATTATTTCCCCTGTCAAGGGATTTAATGTTGTTAGGCGCTCAATTTCATCACCGAACATCTCAATTCTGATTGCAAGTTCCTCATATACCGGAATGATTTCAATCGTGTCCCCTCTTACTCTAAAAGTTCCACGTTCGAACGCAATGTCATTTCTCTTATACTGAACTTCGACAAATTTACGTAACAGCGAGTTACGATCAATCGTATCCCCTACATGAATATGAATCATTCGATCTATATATTCTTGAGGCGTACCTAGACCGTATATACAGGAAACTGTTGCAACAACCACTACATCTCTTCGTGTAAGAAGCGAATAGGTAGCCGAATAACGAAGTCTTTCTACTTCTGAGTTTATCGAGGCATCTTTTTCAATGAAGGTATCTGTCTGTGGCACATAAGCTTCTGGTTGATAGTAGTCATAGTAAGAAACAAAGTATTCAATTGCGTTTTCTGGCATTAATTCTCGAAATTCATTTGCCAATTGCGCAGCCAAAGTTTTATTTGGAGCAATTATTAAAGTAGGTCGCTGCACTTTCTCAATTAGCCAGGCAATGGTCGCAGATTTTCCTGTTCCGGTTGCGCCCAAGAGAACTACATCGCGTTCTCCGCTGTTGACTCGATTCTCCAGATCGGAAATTGCACTTGGTTGATCGCCTGCAGGTTTGAATTCACTTATTACCTTAAATGGCTTATCAGCCCTGGGTGTCTTGGTAAGTGCTCTGGTCATTTTGCTTTTCCGCTGCGAGGCAAGATTTCATCTTCCCAAAGCATTCGTACTTTGCGCTCAAGCTCTTCAAGGCCTTCATCATTTTCAATTACATAATCTGATATCGACTCTCGCTCTGCTCTCGATGCTTGAGCAGAGATCCGTTTTTCAATTTGATAAGACTTGAGACCTCTATCAATTAACCTTTTGGTTCGACTTTCATCGCTGGCTTCAACGGTTATAACAAGGTCGAATCGCCCCTGCCCCTGGGTTTCAAATAGGAGGGGAATCTCGTTTATGACGATGGCATCTTCGGGCGCCCGAGCGACGACCCTCTCTGCAATTTCACGAACCCTGGGATGAATAATCGACTCCAGATCTTTGCGCGCTTTCTCATCAACAAAGACAATTTCTGCGAGCTTGGAGCGACTTATTTCTCCATCAACAAGAATCACATCGCCAAATCTGGCAACAACTTCATCAAAACCCGGTGTGCCTCTCTCAATTACATCTCTAGATAATTGATCTGAGTCGATAACAATTGCGCCCAGTTCATCGAAAATTTCTCCGACGGATGATTTGCCCGAACCGATACCACCTGTAAGTGCAATCGAAAGCATCTATTTAATCCTTGAGTATTCCACCGAAACTTGCATTTTCATCCTAGAGAAAGCAAAAACTGGACCAGCAGTCACTGGTCCAGTTTTCATTTCAATTACTCTGCGGTTTGCTCAGGTGCAGAAGTTCCTGCAGCTGCATCTGCTGCCTGTGCTTCAGCTTTCTGTTTCTTATGCGCCATGAAACGAGCTTGAGCTTCTGCGTATTGACGCTCCCACTCTTCACGTTGCGCTTCAAATCCAGGTTGCCATTCTTGTGTTTGAGGATCGAAACCTTCTGGATAGATGAAGTTTCCATTTTCATCATATCGAGCAGGCATTCCATACTGAGTCGGATCAAACGCCTCAACTGGAACATCTTGTCCCTCATTAGCTTGCTTTAAGGAGAGCGAGATTCGGCGACGTTCTAGGTCAATATCAATAATTTTTACGAATAGTTGATCGCCTACTTGTACAACTTGCTCTGGAATTTCTACATGTCGCTCTGCAAGTTCAGAAATGTGAACTAAGCCTTCGATTCCATCAAATACCTTGATAAATGCTCCGAATGGAACAAGCTTTGTCACTTCGCCCGGCACAACTTGATTAATGGTGTGGGTTCGAGCAAATGCCTGCCAAGGATCTTCTTGGGTCGCCTTTAGCGAGAGTGAGACGCGCTCTCTTTCGAAGTCAACTTCTAGAACTTCAACAGTAACTTCATCGCCAACTTCTACAACTTCGCCAGGGTGATCGATATGTTTCCAGGAGAGTTCGGAGACGTGAACAAGACCATCTACACCACCGAGATCAACGAATGCGCCAAAGTTAACGATCGAAGATACAACTCCAGTTCGAACTTGACCTTTCTGAAGTTGATTCAAGAACGTAGTTCGTGACTCAGATTGTGTCTGCTCTAAATAAGCGCGACGTGATAGAACTACATTGTTTCGGTTCTTATCGAGTTCGATGATTCGAGCTTCAACTTGCTTTCCAATATATGGAGAAAGATCGCGAACTCGTCTCATTTCAACAAGTGAAGCAGGCAAGAATCCTCGGAGCCCGATATCGACAATTAGGCCGCCTTTAACAACTTCGATGACGGTTCCAACGACAACTTCATCGCGTTCTTTCTTACCTTCAATCTCGCCCCAAGCCTTTTCATATTGAGCGCGCTTCTTAGAAAGAATTAGACGTCCTTCTTTATCTTCTTTCTGTAGAACTAGAGCTTCAATTTGCTCGCCAATTTTTACGAGCTCGCTTGGATCCAAATCATTTCTAATCGAGAGTTCTCTGGAAGGAATTACACCTTCGGTCTTATAACCAATATCAAGCAGAACTTCATCACGATCTACTTGGACTACTACGCCAGTGACTAAATCACCATCGTTAAAATTCTTTATTGTTCCTTCTATTGCTGCGAGAAATTCTGCGGCTGAACCAACATCATTAATTGAAATTTGAGTAGACAATTTTCTCCGGGGGTACTGCTTCTAGTAGGGCACGCCTTAGATCCGACTCCAGAAGCTGGGCATTTCCTACTATGTCTTAGGCGATGCAAGATTCCAACGCGAGGCTCGTAGAGTACTTAGAGAGATGAAGCAAGGCAATTTAGCGCCGAGAATCGCCTCAATGGGCGGCTAAATCCCAACTCTTTCCGAAACCAATATTCACATCCAATGGAGCTCGCAAGGGATACGCAGATCCCATCTCCTGTCGGACTAAATCTTCCAGAATCTTCTCTTCACCTTCAACAACTTCAAATATCAATTCATCATGAACTTGTAGAAGAATTCTTGAGGAGAGATTTCTAGCTTTAATCACTTTAGAAACGTTGAGCATGGCAACTTTTATGATATCCGCAGCCGAACCTTGAATTGGAGCGTTAAGTGCCATGCGTTCTGCAACTTCTCGACGTTGCCGATTTTCATGTGTTAAATCTGGAAGATAACGACGTCTTCCCATGATAGTTTCGGTATAACCCTTATCTCGTGCAACTCGCACAACTTCTTTCAAATAATCTTGAATTCCTCCGAAGCGTTCAAAATACTTCGCCATTAGTGCACTTGCGTCGGCCGGCGTTATATCTAATTGCTGCGCCAATCCGAAAGAAGAGAGTCCATATGCCAATCCATAAGACATGGCTTTTATCTGACGTCGCATTTCGCTATCCACATCTGATACTGAAACTCCGAATACTTGTGATGCCACAGTTGAATGTAAATCTTCGCCAGCAGCGAACGCTTTCAATAGCCCCGCGTCATTTGATAAATGCGCCATTATTCGCATTTCAATCTGACTGTAATCGGCGGTCATCAAGTTAACGAAGGGTGACTGAGCCACAAAGGCGTGCCGAATTTTCCTACCCTCTTCAGTTCTAATTGGAATATTCTGCAAATTCGGATCCGTCGACGAAAGTCTGCCTGTTGCCGCCACCGTCTGTTGGAAACTTGTATGTATCCGTCCATCTCTTGCAATCGCTGCTTGTAAGCCCTCTACAGTCGTGCGGAGTTTAGATACTTCTCTGATTCGGAGTAGATTCATTAAAGCCGGATGCTTAGTTGTTGCGTAGAGCCACTCGAGAGATTCGGCATCGGTACTAAATCCCGTTTTTATCCGTTTAGTTTTAGGTAGCTTCAAATCTTCGAAGAGAACGGTTTGCAGTTGCTTTGGTGATGAAACATTGAATTCGCGTCCTGCAGCAGCAAAGACCGCCTTTGTCGCGGAAGCCTCAGAAGCGGAGAATTCTTCATGAAGTTTTGCAAGCTCCTCACCATCAACTGCAATTCCAACTGCCTCCATTTGCGCCAAAAGATGCATAGTCGGCATTTCTAAATCCAGATAGAGTTTCAATAACTCTCGATTTGATAGCTCTTCTCTTAACTTTTTTTCCAAGAGGGGTAAATATCTCACCAGTTCTCGAGTCTCCGGTTTTGATTCACTCTCCTCTAAATCTAATTCAAGATATTTTCGCACAACATCAACGATTTCGAGATCTCTCGTTCCTGGATTAATCAAGTAGGCCGCAATTTCGGTATCAAAATTAATAGTTCCACCAGCTTCGCTCTTTGCAAGTTCTTTTCCGCGATGAGTGGTAATAACTAAATTTTGAAAAATGTTAGCTTCAAGCTTCAGTTCGTAAACGTCTTTCCCATCAATAGTTACAAACGCTACAGAATCATCTAGGAGTGCAAAAACCTGGCTCTTTCCGTTAGCTAAAGTTTTTGTAAATTCAGCTTTACCAAACATCTTCCCAGAAACTTTAATTGCGGATTTCAAACTTGGTGAATTATCCTGAAAGGGCAGAACGTCACCTATTTGATTGGTATCGAGCTGCTTTATTCGCTCTCTAAGCGCTTTTATTTCAAGCTTTTCAAAAAGCTTTAAGGAACTTGATTGATTGATGCCATTCCACTTCATCGCCGAGAGTTCTACTTGAAGTGGAGCGTCGTGCCTAAGTTGAGTTAATTCTCGATTGAGTTTCACATTTGAGATAAATGCACGAAGCGACTCTCCGGCTTTTCCGGTAATCTCTTCTGAACGAGATAAGAGATTTTCCAATGATTTGTACTCGATTATCCACTTAGCTGCAGTCTTCTCTCCCACTCCTGGAATTGAGGGAAGGTTGTCACTTGGATCGCCGCGAAGTGCTGCAAAATCCGGATACTGCTCTGGCGTTAAGCCATATTTCTCGACAACGGCATTTGGAGTCATTCGGGCTAAATCTGTAACACCTTTCTTGGGGTAAAGAACTGTGACAGAGTCTGTGACTAGTTGAAAAGAATCTCTATCGCCGGTGCAGATTAAAGTCTCAGATTCCTTACCGACCTTATCTACGATTGTGGCGATCAAGTCATCAGCCTCAAAACCCTCTATTTCATAGGTAGGAATTTGAAAAGCATTAAGTAATTCATAGATGTAACTGATTTGCGATCGAAATTCATCTGGAGTGGACTTGCGATTTGCTTTATATTCAGGAAACTTCTCAGTGCGAAATGTCTTGCGAGATACATCAAATGCCGCAGCTATATGTGTTGGCTTCTCATCTCGAATCAGGTTGATCAGCATTGAGGCAAATCCGTAAACCGCATTGGTATGTTGCCCAGTACTCGAACGAAAGTTTTCCGCAGGCAAGGCGTAGAAAGCTCGATAGGCAAGAGAATGGCCATCGATTAAAAGAATGCGCGGCTTCATGACAACCTCAATCCTAGAGATAGGGACATACAATTACGTTCATGAGCGACTTTATGGAGATTTTGCGGGAAAGAGGTCGGGGCGAACTCGACAAGAAAATGGGTATTGAGATTATTGAAGCCTCTCCAGAGAGACTTGTAGCCACAATGCCAGTTGCCGGGAACACTCAACCACTCGGCTTATTGCATGGTGGCGCAAATGTGGTTCTTGCAGAAAGCCTTGGTTCAATTGGCACCCAATTGCATGCTGGACCAACTCGAAAAATCGTTGGCGTTGATATAAACGCTACGCACCACAAATCTGCTACATCAGGAATCGTGACGGGTGTTGCTACCGCTGTTTCCCTTGGAAAGACTCTCTGTTGTTATGAGATTGAGATAACAAATGAAAAAGGTGAACGTACTTGCTCAGCTCGAATTACCTGCCTAATTTTGGCAGAGCGATAGTTGCTTGTTTTGGATCAAGAATTGCAAGTGAAATCTCTTTCATAGTAATTCTTCGGTCCATCGCACTTTTTTGAATCCATTTGAAAGCTTCAGGCTCAGAGAGATTCAAAGCCTTCATGAGAATGCCCTTTGCTTGATCAACGAGTTTTCTAGTTTCGAGTCGTTCTGTCAGATCTGAAATTTCATCTTGCAATGCAAGGAATTGTTGGTGACGACTAAAAGCGATTTCGATTGCAGGAAGAAGATCATCAATCGTAAATGGCTTAACCACGTAACCCATGACACCTGCGTCACGTGCGCGCTCAACTAAATCTCTTTGGCTAAAGGCGGTCAGCATTAATGTCGGGCAAATCTTTACAATCTTCTCTGCAGCTGAGATTCCGTCCAGTTTAGGCATTCTCACATCAAGAATTGCCAAATCAGGTTTTGTCATTTCTGCTTGTTCTATCGCCTCTTCGCCATCGGAAGCTTCGGCAATAACTTCATAGCCAGCTTCGCGGAGCATTTCTGAAAGATCGAGACGAATAAGAGTCTCGTCTTCAGCAATCAGAATCCGTTTTGGTTTAACCATGTGCCTCGAGTCGGATTCGAACCGACACTATACGGTTTTTGAGACCGTCCTCTCTACCGTTGGAGTACCGAGGCGAGGAGCGCTCAGTTTAGCGATATGCCGGAGCTATGCCGCCAACTGCATCACCAATCTGGTGCACGCGCATTGCATTTGTAGATCCGGGAATTCCCGGTGGTGAGCCAGCAACAATCATGATTGATTCGCCCTTATTGACGCGATTCTTTTGCAACAAAACCGTATCAACTTGTTTAACCATTTGATCGGTAGTTTCAACCAGGGGCATTATCAATGGCTCAACTCCCCAAGAAAGTGAAAGTTGCCGATAAGTTGATTCATCTGGAGTTAAAGCAACCACTGGAATATTTGAGCGCAATCTAGACATGCGACGGGCAGAATCGCCAGATTTGGTAAAGGTAGCAAGAATTTTCGCACCGATGACTTGCCCAACTTCGGTTGCTGCCTTTGTGATTGCTCCGCCTTTCGTTTTTGGGTTATGCATTAATGCCGGGATTAGATGCAAAGCATCTGTCTCTGTCTTTTCGATTATTCGAGCCATGGTATTAACAGATTCGATTGGAAAACTTCCAGTACTAGTTTCGCCAGAAAGCATTAGTGCATCGGCGCCATCCAAAATTGCATTGGCGCAATCTGTAGCTTCTGCACGAGTTGGACGAGAATTAGTCATCATTGAATCGAGCATCTGGGTTGCCACAATTACTGGCTTTGCATTCTCACGAGCCGCAGTAATGCATCGTTTTTGTATGAGCGGAATCTCTTCAATTGGCATCTCAACTCCAAGATCGCCACGCGCAACCATGATTCCATCAAAAGCCTCAATAATAGAGTCAAGATTTTCAACTGCTTGTGGCTTCTCAATCTTTGCAATAACTGGAAGTCGTATGCCAACTTCATCCATTATTTGGTGAACTTTCTCAATATCTTGAGCTGTGCGCACAAAGGAGAGAGCCACGAAGTCTGCGCCCTCTTTCAATCCCCATTTAAGGTCCTCAATATCTTTATCTGACATCGCCGGAACAGAAACGGCTACTCCAGGTAGGTTTAAACCCTTGCTATTTGAAATCTGGCCAGATTCAATACATTTTGTTAAGACTTCCGTTCCTTTAACACTTTGCACTTCGACTATAACTTTGCCGTCATCGATAAGAATTAAATCTCCTGCTTTGCAATCTCCTGGAAGTCCTTTATAGGTCGTGCTGGCTCTTGATTTTGTTCCAATCACATCTTCAGTTGTGATTGTGAAAAGATCCCCGATTTCCAATTGATAGAAATCTGCATCAAATTTTCCTAATCTGATTTTTGGCCCTTGGAGATCAATCAAAATAGCAACTGGAACCATCTTCTTCCCTGCTACTTTTCGGACTAAATCTAACCGGCTCTTGTGGTCTTGGTGCGTTCCGTGGGAAAGATTTAATCTTGCAACATTCATTCCAGCATCTATGAGAGCTTCAACTTTTTCAATATTTTCTACCGCCGGTCCCAACGTGCAAACAATTTTTGCTCTCCGCACTGGGGGACCTCTCCTCTATTAAGCTAATTTAAAGCATTAATGGACGACTTTGTCCGACCTGAATTCTACCGCTTTACTTGGATGTAGCTAAATCTAAATGCCTGAGATATTGGCAAGTTGACCGACGCCAGCGGTTATTGCCATACCGAGCGCTCCACCCAAAACAATACGTCTAGTTGTCTTGAGAATGCTTGAGCCAGCAATACGCGCGCTGATGATTCCAGCAAAAACTAAACCGATAAAGGTAATCAAGACAATAGAGAGCGCCTTTCCTCCAAGACTCGGCGCAAAAGCGCCAACAAATGGAATCAATCCTCCCGCAGTGAAGCTCAAAGCAGATGCAACTGCTGCCTGTAGCGGACGTGCTTTAGTCGCATCATGTTGACCCAATTCATCTCTCAAATGTGCACCGAGTGGATCTTTTTCATGAAGCTCTTGTGCGACGGCTTCAGCTAATTTACGCGAGATGCCACGTGACTCATAAATTCTCGTTAACTCTTCTAGTTCACCTTCTGGATCAAGTGCAAGTTGCTTCATCTCTAATTCTTTATCTGATTCTTCAATATCGTTTTGTGAACGAACTGATACAAATTCTCCAACAGCCATCGACATGGAACCTGCTGCTATTGCAGCCAGACCAGCGGTCAAAACAAAGTCATTTCTTCCAGCCGTAACAACTCCGATCATCAAGGATGCAGTTGATACCAGGCCGTCATTCGCTCCTAAGACAGCAGCTCGTAACCATCCCGCTCTGTGAGTTCGATGATTCTCATCGCGCAATTCATGTTCTGATTTAGATAGCGCTTCGCTCATTCGGACATTCTAACTTAGAGGTTATTGGATTCTGCTGATTGCTGAGAGTTGCGATTTCTAACAAATAGGTAGATGAGTGCAAGTGAGAAAAGAACTGAGCTAGTCCAGACGTTCAATCTCAATCCAAGAATCAGATTAGCTTCATCAATTCTGAATGTTTCTATGATGCCGCGACCTAATGAATACCCTGCTACATAAAGAGCAAAAATTGAACCCGATTTAAGCCCCTGGAGATATCTAGACTTGACCAGAATTGATGCAATTAATAGACACCAGATAGCTTCATAAAGGAAAGTGGGATGGAAAGTTTCAAAAGCAAGATATCCATCTGGTCTATATCGCTCAGGAATTTGCAGCGCCCATGGTGCATCTAATGGTCGACCAAATAATTCCTTGTTAAACCAATTTCCAAATCGACCCACAGCTTGTGCAACCAACAGTCCAGGTGCCAATGAATCAGCGAATAGTGAGAAATTGATTGCGGATCTTTTTGGATGATTCCGATAGACGAAAAAAGCGATAAGCGCGCCTAGGCTAATTGCGCCCCAAATTCCTAATCCGCCCTCCCAGATATAAAGCGCCGCGATTGGTTCATTTAGATATTTCTCAGGTGATGTTAGAACATGATAAATCCGGCCGCCAATAATTCCTGCAGGAACGGCAAAGATTGCAATATCACCTACAACGCCAGCGCTCCCGCCTCGGGAAATAAATCTTCTATTTCCAATAAAGATTGCAAGCGCAATTCCACTAATTATGCATAACGCATAGTAATGAATAGTTAGCGGACCAAGTTCTAATACAGATTGACTTGGCGATGGAATCACTTTGGCTACTTTGCCGCTGCTACGGCTGCCTTAAATGCATCTAGGTTCAAACCTGTGCCTTTGTAATCCCAAATCTTGCCATCAATGAATACAGTCGGCGTTCCCTTAACATTATATTTCGCCATTGAGTCATAAACAGCCTTTACTTGATCGAGATACTTACCATCCGTTACGCAGCTTTCGTAATCAGCTGAAGTAATTCCAATTTTCTTGCTTAGCGCTAAGAGATTCTCATTTGTGTAAGTACCCGAACCTTCTTGGCCTTGGACCGCGAATAGCGCATTGTGCAAATCCAAGAATCTGCCCTCAGCAACAGAACAGAACGATGCATTTACAGCTCGAACGGAATCTTGCCCAAGAAATGAAGTCATCCGATAAGTAACTTGAGCTTCTTTATTTCTAATCAATTCCTCTACATAAGATCCAATGGCCTTTTCAAAATCATTACAGAATGGGCATTGTGGGTCTTCCCAAATTTCAATTTTCGGCTTTGTGCCAACGTTAAATGAGATACCGAAATCATCTTCCTCAGAAAAAGTTCCGGTTAGCGCAGGACCATTTTGAGAGGAGTCAATTTTCTCAAGGGCAACGTCGAAATCACTAAGTGATGCCTGGCGCTTATCTAGAACTGTAAATATGACGCCCGAGAGCACTACGAGAGCAACCATCCCAAGGACTAAATTTCTAGTTAAAGTATCCCCGCTCTTCTCGCTATCGCGGTGACGTTGACGTGGCTCTTTTGGCATTTTGACTCCTTCGGTAACTTCGAGACTCGAAGTTTATCTAACTTTAACGCTTTCGCACTCCAGCTGAAAGGTCTTTGGCCAATTCTCCAACTGCATCTGGGCCTCTGCCTTCTAGAAGCAACTTAAGGAATGCTGAGCCAACAATCACCCCGTCGGCAAATTCCGAAATTTCAGATGCTTGTTCGCGATTGGATACTCCTAAACCTACCGAAATCGGCTGTTCGCTTACTGCACGAATTCGTGAAACTAAATCTTTGGCATCATTAGATAAAACGCTACGAGCGCCCGTCACGCCCATCAAACTTGCCGCATATACAAAGCCAGTGCAGTTTTTGGCTATTTTACTCAATCGTGAATCTGTACTACTTGGTGCGACAACATAGGTCCTATCAATATTGAATTCGTCGGTTGCCGCATTCCATTCTTGAGACTCTTCAACAGTTAGATCCGGAGTAATTACGCCGACACCGCCGGACTGCGCTAAATCGGAAGCGAATTTTTTGATGCCATATTTTTCGATTGGATTCCAATAGGACATGACATATGTTGGAACCGACGATTCAGTGACGATCTCAAAAACATCTGAAGTTTTTATGCCATTCTTGATTGCAGCCTCACTAGTCTGCTGAATCACTGGACCATCCATAACCGGATCGCTATACGGAATTCCTACTTCGATTAAGTCAACCCCGCCAGCGATCATCGCCTTAATTATTTTTTTACTTTCGGACTTACTTGGAAATCCAGCCGTTACATATCCGATTAAAACAGATCTATTTTCTTCCTTGGCTTTGGCAAAAATACTCTCAGTTCTTTTATTCATGAAAGCTTCCTAAATTGGTATTCCAAAGTAGTTGGCTGCAGTCTGAACATCTTTATCGCCACGCCCAGAGAGATTGATAAGTAAATTTGAATTTGCACCTAACTCTTTTCCAACTTTGATGGCACCGGCGAGGGCATGAGCCGTTTCAATTGCTGGGATTATTCCCTCGCTCTTTGAGAGTAAATCGAAGGCTTGCATCGCCTCGTCATCTGTAATGGCTAGATATTCCGCACGGCCAATTTCCTTTAGATAAGCATGTTCAGGGCCAACGCCTGGATAATCAAGTCCTGCCGAAATGGAATGTGATTCCATAGTTTGTCCATCTTGATCTTGCAGGACAAAAGTTCTTGTTCCATGGAGCACTCCTGGCGAGCCGCCAACCAAAGTTGCTGCATGTTTCCCACTTGCAACACCTGCTCCACCTGCTTCCAATCCAATTAGGCGAACTTTTGGATCATCGATAAAGGCATGAAAAATTCCGATCGCATTTGAGCCACCGCCTACGCAGGCGAGAACTGCATCAGGAAGCTTCCCAATTAATTCGAGTAATTGAGCTTTAGATTCATCACCAATGATCTTGTGAAAATCGCGAACCATAGTTGGAAATGGATGCGGACCAGCTACAGTGCCAAGCAGATAATGGGTTGTAGAAACATTTGTTACCCAGTCACGCATCGCCTCGTTGATTGCATCTTTGAGAGTTCGCGATCCAGTAGTAACTGGAATGACTTCTGCGCCCAAAATCTTCATTCTCGCAACGTTAAGAGATTGGCGCTTTGTATCTTCTTCGCCCATGTAAACAACGCATTCCAAACCCATTAATGCCGCAGCAGTTGCAGAAGCAACGCCATGTTGACCAGCTCCAGTTTCAGCAATAATCCGCTTCTTACCCATTCGCTTTGTTAATAGAGCTTGACCCAATACATTATTTATTTTGTGACTCCCCGTGTGATTTAAGTCTTCACGCTTTAGGAAGATTCGTGCGCCGCCAGCATGCTTAGCGAATCGAGTGGCTTCGGTAATTATTGAGGGACGCCCGGTATAAGTTTTATGAAGTTCACTAAGTTCGACAGCAAATTTCGGATCATTTTGAGCTGCATCGTGAGCTGCAGCTAATTCATCAAGCGCGCCTATCAGCGCTTCTGGCACAAAGCGCCCACCAAATTTTCCAAAATGCCCTTCGCTCACAACCTCACTCTACTTTTCTGGCAGAAGTTGCGCCTCTTAAAAATTCTTGAATCTTCTCACTTGGATTATCAGCGCGAACCAGCGCCTCGCCGACCAAAATTGCATCTGCGCCAAGTTCCCGGGCCGTGACCACATCCGAATTCTCGAAAATTCCCGATTCTGCAACCCGAATTATTTGATTAGGGATCTCTGGCATTAGCTCTGCAAATGCTGATTGGTTAACCTCTAGAGTCTTTAGATTTCTTGCGTTTACACCAATGATTTTTGCTTCCACTGCCAAAGCGCGGTCCAGCTCCTCTTGATTGTGTACTTCAACCAAGGCACTCATTCCTAGCGATTCGGTAATCTGTAAGTAATCCCTTAGTTGGTGATTATCCAAGGCTGCAACTATAAGCAGAATAATATCTGCGCCGAAAGCCCGAGATTCTTCAATTAAGTATTCGCTAACCATAAAGTCTTTTCGAAGTATTGGAATATCAACAGCGGAACGGACAACTTCCAAATCCTTTAAAGAACCTTTGAAGCGACGCTCTTCGGTCAGAACACTTATCGCGGTTGCGCCAGCTTCTTGATAAATAGCTGCGAGTGAAGCTGGCTCTGGGATAGTGGCAAGTTCACCTTTGCTTGGAGATGATCGTTTTATCTCGGCAATTATGGAAAATTCGCGCTGCTGAAAAATGGATAATGCAGGTAATGGTTTAGGTGCTGAAGCGATTTTTTCTGCCAACTGATTAGGAGTTAATTTTCTGGCTGCCTCATCAGCTTTAACTCCTTCTATTATCTCCGAGAGTACGCTCACTGCAGCTTCCTTAACTTGTTTGCAGAGGAAATAGCGCCAATTACTGCAGCTGCTTTGTTAAGGCATTCAGCATCTTCACTCTCTGGCAAAGAATCTGCAACTACTCCTGCGCCGGCCTGCACATATGCTTTATTGCCTTTAAGGATCGCAGTTCTGATTGCAATACAGGTATCAAGGTTGCCAGTGAAATCTAGGTAGCCAATCGCTCCCCCGTAGATTCCTCTTCTAGAATTTTCTAATTCTTCAATAATCTCCATCGCTCTTGGCTTCGGAGCTCCCGAAAGCGTTCCTGCTGGAAAAACGGCATAAAGAGCATCAATTGGCGCTAATTCACTCTTTAAATCTCCAGTCACTGTTGAAACGATATGCATCACATGTGAATATCTCTCTAGTTGCATAAATTCAACAACCTTCACCGATCCTGGATTGCATACTCGACCCAAATCATTTCTTCCTAAATCGACCAACATTAGATGCTCGGCTCGCTCTTTAGGATCTGCAAGTAATTCTTCGCCAAGGCGAATATCTTCCGCCTGATCTAATGCTCGCTTTCGAGTTCCTGCAATTGGGTGAACCATTACCTCACCATCAGTTACTTTAACTAAAGCCTCCGGACTAGATCCAACAACACTTAAACCATCTGCAAATCGGAATAAGAACATATAAGGACTTGGATTATGTAGGCGAAGCATGCGATATACATCGAATGGATCTGCGTGATTATCCATTTCAAAACGCTGCGAAAGAACGACTTGGAAAGCCTCGCCGCTCTTAATCTCTTCTTTAATTTTCGCTACGCCATCGCAGAATTCAGTGGCGCTAGTTTTGCGCGTGAAGTCGAGAGGTGCTCGATCATCTAGATGAGTCAGAGGGCTTATTAACGGCTCATTCAAAAGTTTTTTCATCTCTGAGAGTCGTTTCAAGCTTTTTTCATATGCTTCTTCAACTCGCTCTTTGGATCCGTCCCAATTAATTGCGTTGGCGATTAAAGTTACCGAACCTTGCAAATGATCATAGATTGCTAAATCTGTAGTTAGCATAAAAGCAAGCTCTGGCAATCCAAGTTCATCAGGATTTAGATCTGGCAATTTTTCAAGCCTTCGTACTGAGTCATAACCAAGATAGCCAACTAATCCACTAGTAAGACGGGGCAAACCAGGAATACGTGGTGTTCTTAAATGCGATCCAGTAATACGAAGTGCTTCTAACGGATCGATACCCGATGGCGCACCTGCTGGCGGCGTGCCAATCCAAGTTGCGAGACCAGATTTTTCCGTCAATGTAGCCTGGCTTGAAACACCAATAAATGAATATCTAGCCCAGCTCCCACCATGTTCAGCCGATTCCAATAAGAAAGTATTAGGTGAATGTTTTGTCAGTTTGGCATAAAGCGTTAATGGCGTTTCGCTATCAGCAAGAAAACTCTCGGCGACTGGAATTACGTTGTAACTCTCGGCGAACTTCCGAAATTCAGATAATGAGATTGGAGTAAGCGCAGAATTAATAGACATTACGTACTACACACTCCTAGGGCCTCGGGGAAAGAGAGTTCTCCCTCATAAAATGCTTTGCCAATTATGACGCCTTCAAGTCCTGTGCTGGTACGAGCACGCAAGAGTTCGAGCTGCTCAAGCGTTGAAACGCCACCAGACCAGACCACAGGCCTTTCGGTTAATTGCAGAACTTCATCTAAGAGATCGAGGCTTGGCCCAGATAGAGAGCCATCTCTTTCAACATCCGTGACTACATATCGAGGCGCCCCGAGACTATTTAAAGTTCTAATGGAGGATGCGAAGTCTTTAATCAACACTTTGCTTCCCCTCCCAAGTAAGTCTCTTCCCCTGATATCAAGACCGATGACAATTCGTTCACCGTAATTACTTATTGCCCTGGCAACCCAATCCATATCTGAAAGGGCGGCTGTTGCAATATTTGCACGTACACATCTGCTCTCCATCGCAAACTTGAGTGAATCTTCATCTTTGATCCCGCCAGAGAATTGCACCTTGATACTTAACCCGCCAATTAATTTCGAAAGCAGTTCTCGATTGTTTCCAACCCCATAGGCTGCATCTAAATCAACTAGATGAAGCCATTTTGCTCCCATTTCAAGAAATTTATCTGCAATCTCTTTAGGGTCCGAATCAGGGGTTTGGTTTGCAACATTATTAAATGAGATTCGAACTGACTTACCGCCTTGTACATCAAGTGCAGGCAATAGTTCTAACTGCTTACGAATCAACACTTGCACAGTCTAGAGAAATCTATCTTTTCGGCGCGTTGGCATTAAACGAGGCAATCAGGACCGAGTATTGATTTTAAATCAGCACTGAGGCCTGGCGACGCGGTAATTCTCAATCCGTCATCTAATCTAAAAGTCGTTTCCTTGGCTCCACCCTCGATGCGGAGATGTACCTCTCGAGTTCCTGGGTGAGATCTCAAAATTTCTTTCATACGATCGACTACTGGTGGCGTACATCGTTCTGCCTCAACTTTAATTATGAAGGGACCAATTGGCGCCTGATTTATATCTGGAAGTGATAAATCCATCGCTGCAACCCTTGGCGTCTCCTCTCTCTTATCAATACGACCTCTCACTGCAACTATTCGATCTTCAATTAAATTTAAGGCATGTTGTTGATAGGAATTAGAAAAGAATAGAACGTCAATAGCGCCTTCGAGATCTTCAATCGTCACGATTGCCCAGGAAGAACCTTGTCTACTTACTTTTCGCTGCACATTCGTTATTAAGCCGGCGATAGTGACGATACTTTCATGCTGTACTCCATCATCAAAAAGCTGGCTGATTGTTATATCGCGGACACTCTTTAATACATGCTCGACTCCAAGTAGCGGATGATCTGAAACGTATAGGCCCAACATTTCTCTCTCGTAAGATAACAAGAGTGGCTTTTCCCATTCATCGGTAGGTATTTCAGTTGATATCCCTGAGACGGTATTTGAGTTTTCCATGCCGCCACCGAATAGATCGAACTGTCCAATCGCTTCTGCGCGCTTTACTTCCGCAACCGAATCAATTGCCTCGAGGTAGATTGACATTAACCCTTTTCTTGCATGTCCAAGTGAATCAAAGGCACCTGCTTTAATCAAAGATTCAATTGTTTTCTTATTGCAAACTGTGGCATCAACTTTTGCCAAGAAATCACCGAATGATGTAAATCGACCTTTCTCTCCCCGATTCTTTGCAATAGATGCGACAACGTTTTCGCCAACATTTCGCACGGCTGCCAAGCCAAAACGAATATCTGAACCTATCGGCGTATATGCAGCATCAGATTCATTTACATCTGGAGGTAGAACTTTTATACCCATTCTGCGGCACTCACTCAGATACAGCGCTGTTTTATCCTTGTCATGCTGAACGCTAGTAAGAAGAGCTGCCATATATTCGGTTGGGTAATTTGCTTTTAGATAAGCAGTCCAGAATGAAATGACGCCATATCCTGCGCTATGCGCTCGGTTAAAAGCATAATCCGAGAAAGGAATTAGCGTCTTCCATAACTCTTCAATTGCAGCGCTGGAGAACCCGTTCTTTTTCATGCCGGCTTCGAAATGTACGTACTCTTTATCGAGAATCTCTTTGTTTTTCTTACCCATGGCCTTTCGTAGAAGATCTGCGCGCGCCAGAGAGAAGCCCGCAACTTTCTGCGCAATTGCCATAACTTGTTCCTGATAAACAATCAATCCATAAGTGTCGTCAAGAATCTCACTTAGCGCATCCTGCAAATCAGGATGAATTGGTTCTATTCGCTTTCGCTTATTTTTACGATCTGCATAGTCATTATGAGCATTTACGCCCATAGGTCCAGGTCGATAGAGTGCGATAACGGCCGAAATATCGGCAAAAGAATCTGGAACCATTGATCGCAATAATGCTCGAATTGGTGCACTATCTAGCTGGAAGACTCCGAGCGTTTCCCCACGCGCCAAGAGTTCAAAAGTCTTCTTATCCTCAAGCGGTAGCTCCTCTAAAACTACTTTCTTACCTTGATTCTTTTCAATATTTGCAATGCAATCATCTAGAACTGAAAGATTTCGTAAACCTAGAAAATCCATCTTTAAAAGACCAGTCGCTTCACAAGCGCCCATATCGAATTGGGTAATAGTCGCGCCATCGGTATCGCGACGATGAATTGGAATTACCTCCAAAAGCGGTTCTCTGCTTAAAATCACGCCTGCTGCATGTACGCCAGGTTGACGCTTCAATCCTTCTAATCCGCGAGCCATATCTACGATTGTTTTGGCATCGGTATCTTCTTCGTAAATATTGCGGAATTCTTGCGCCTCTTGAAAGCGTTCATTTTCCTTGTCGAATACGCCAGCTAGCGAAATATCTTTGCCCATTATTGAGGGTGGTAGCGCCTTAGTTAACTTGTCCCCAAGAGCAAATGGATAACCAAGGACTCTTGTCGCATCTTTTATCGCCTGTTTCGATTTAATGGTGTTGAAAGTAATGATTTGCGCAACGCGATCTTCGCCATATTTTTCAATAGCGTAACGAATCATTTCTCCACGACGTCGTTCATCGAAATCTAAATCAATATCAGGCATGGAAATTCGATCAGGATTTAAGAATCGTTCGAAGAGTAAACCATGTTCAATCGGATCTAAAGCTGTAATACCCAGTGCGAAGGAGACTAATGAACCGGCAGCAGAGCCACGTCCCGGTCCAACCCGGATTCCGATTGATTTTGCATGTGCTACCAAATCTGAGACGACCAAGAAGTAGCCAGCAAATCCCATTTTGGTCATTACTTCCAACTCAAATTCAAGTCTTTGCAAATAGTTTTCCGGCACCCCATTTGGGAATTGCTTAGCAAGTCCTGCATTTGAGCGCTTGATTAGCCAAGTGCTCTCATCTTCACCGGCCGGGACAGGGAATTTAGGGAGCAGATTCTCATTTTCTCGCAATGTAACGTTGCATCTCTCTGCAATTAGAAGTGTGTTATCACAGGCCTCCTCGAGGCCGTTAAATATCTTCCGCATTGTGGCGGCGTCCTTAAGATAAAACTCATCGCTATCAAATTTAAATCGCTTTGGATCTGCAAGGGTGCTTCCAGATTGCACAGATAAGAGAGCCTCATGGTGTCTTGCATCTTTTGCATATGTGTAATGGAGATCATTTGTTGCAAGTAGAGGCAGACCGAGATCTTTAGCTAATTTGAGAAGATCGCTCTTCACCCTGTTCTCGATCTCAAGGCCGTGATCCATTATTTCCACGAAATAATTCCCAGTTCCAAAAATCTCTAAGTATTTAGCGGCAGCTGCTCTAGCTTCTCCGTAGGCTCCCATTCGCAAGCGCGTTTGGATTTCACCACCGGGACATCCTGTGGTCGCGATTAATCCTGAACCAAATTTTGAAAGCAGCTCAATATCCATGCGAGGCTTGTAATAAAAACCCTCAAGCGATGCGAGCGAAGATAACTTAAATAAGTTTGAGAGTCCTTCATTATTTTCTGCAAACAGAGTCATATGTGTGTACGCGCCACCACCAGAAACATCATCCTCGCCACCATCTGCCCAACGAACTCGTCGCTTTTCAAATCTAGATTCGGGGGCAACATATGCTTCAATTCCAATAATTGGCTTTACGCCGGCGGCCTTCATGCTCTTGTAGAAATCAAAGGCTCCAAAAACATGTCCGTGATCGGTAATTGCAATTGCAGTTTCGCCCTGTCGCTTTACCTCTTCTGCCAATTGTTCTATTCGGGCAGCGCCATCAAGCATCGAGTACTCGGTGTGTACGTGGAGATGAACGAAACCCTTGCTCACGGTCGGCGAGATTACTCTCCGGTTAGGACTTAACGGCTAAAAGTGAGAGGGCGCGTTTTAGGTCCTTTGGATAAGTGGAATTGAGGTGAATTCGCTCACCGCTACTAGGTTGCGAAAATTCCAGTTCAATTGCATGAAGCCATGGTCGGCGAAGTTCTAGGCGCTCAGCCAAGACTGGGTCGCCACCATATGCCAGATCCCCAACTAGCGGATGTCTTAGCGCGCTGAAGTG